>CAYSXM010000724.1:0-2865 GCA_964434905.1 uncultured Pirellulales bacterium
TCCCGGCCGGGGTAGCCACGGACGCTGAGGTTACGCAGGCGGCGCAGTCCGGTGCGACCCCCGCCGCTCCGAAAAATCAACCGGAAAATACAGCGGGCGAGTTGCAGGGCGGAGCGGGGAATGCTGGCGCAGGTTATCCGCCCAAGCAACCGAGGTAAGGCGACCTGAAACCGTTACTACAAAACAACTTCGCATGGCCTTGCATTCGCCAGAAAATCGGGCAAAATGACGCACTTCGCGACTGCGCCCCTGTGGGGGCCGCGGCCACGCTGGGCCTACGCCCGGGCGGTAAGGCAAGTAACGACCGGGAATAGCGCCGAGGGAACTCATGCTGGAAGCAATGCAAGTCACTGTTCGACAGACACGCGGCAAACGCGAGGCACGCCGGCAACGGCGCGATGGAACGCTGCCGGTCGTACTGTATGGCCACGGACAAGAAACCGTGTCGCTGACGCTGGGGGCCGAGCAGTTCCTGGCTGCCGTGCGGCACGGCACCCGCCTGATCGAATTGCAAGGCGCGGTCAATGAAACCGCCTTGATCCGCGAGATCCAGTGGGACGTTTTCGGCATTGCGCCGTTGCACGTCGATCTGGCTCGCGTTTCGGCGGATGAGCGCATCGAAGTTACGGTGCCCGTCGAACTGCGCGGTGAAGCTCCGGGCGTGAAAGATGGCGGCGTGGTGCAGCAGCCGGTTCATGAGGTGCGTATCGAATGCTTGGCCGTGGCGATTCCAGAAAAACTGACGCTCGGCATCAATGCCCTGACCATGAACGGCACGCTGTCCGTGGCGCACCTGAAGCTGCCCGAAGGGGTGGTGGTGCTTGACGAAGCCGAGACGGTGCTGGTCGAGTGTGTCGAGGCCAAGGATGAAGACCTGGATGGTACGCCGACCGGCGACGGTGCCGAACCCGAACTGATCGGCCGCAAGGCGTCGGATGACGAGGAGGAAGAATAGCCAAACCAGGCCCGCAAAATATTTCCGCAGCCGCGTGCTGCGACGACCGGTGAGCACAGCGGTGAACAACGTGGTGGGGGCGGTTCCCGAGGCCCGTAGTGTGCAGCCGGGGCCGCGCAGGTAGCGCACCAAACTTCGGGTTTTCGCGTGCCGGCAGGCGCCGTTTCAGCGAGCGGCCGAACAGCCAATACAAATGGTTCGATTGTGGGGAAACAGGCCACGTGAAGTTGATCGTGGGGTTGGGCAACCCGGGCCGGAAATATGCGGGCACACGACACAATGTGGGGTTCGCGGTCCTGGCCGAATTGGGTCGCCGGCACGGTGCCGAACGGCCGAAATCGAGTTTTCAAGGCGAGGTGGTGGAGATCGGCATAGCCAACCAGCGCGTGCTGTTGTTGGCCCCGCACACGCTGATGAATCGCAGTGGTCGCAGCGTGGTCGAGGCGCGTGATTTCTACAAACTTTCCGACGACGACCTGTTGGTGATGTGCGATGACTTCCACTTGGACCGCGGCCGCTTGCGATTGCGGTCTCAGGGTTCGGCGGGGGGTCAGAACGGACTGAAGGACATTATCCGGGCGTTGGGAACCGACCAGTTTCCCCGGTTGCGGCTGGGAATTGGCTCGCCTCCCACTGGCTGGGACTCGGCCGATTACGTTCTGGGGAGATTTTCGGCTAGCGAGCTGCCGGACATGGAACTGGCCGTGGTGCGGGCGGCGGAAGCCGCCGAAGACTGGGTGCGATTGGGTACGCAGGCCTCGATGAACCGATACAACGCGAAACCGTCCGGCGAGGAGTGAAACTTTGGCTGTCCACACGTACGATTGCACCGTCATTCTCGACTCGAGCAAGTACTCCCGCGACCCGGGCGGAATGGCCGAGCAGTTGAAGCAGATTTTCACCAACGCGGGTGGCGAGATTCTCGTCAGCCGGCTGTGGGAAGACCGGCGCCTGGCCTACCCGATCGAAGGGCACCGCAAGGGCGCTTACTGGATCACGTTTTTCAATGCCGATCCACTGAAGATCCAAAAGATTGAACGCGACTTGCAGTTGAATGAAGGTGTATTGCGATCGCTCACGTTGAAGGTCGACCCGCGCATTGCCGACGCGCTGGTGGCCCAGGCCAAGGGCGACCGGCCCATTGAAAGCCGGGCCCCCAAGACCGACCCAGCCCTGGGAGACTTTAGCCGCGCCTAGTCAGTAGTAGGGCAAGCTCCTGCCTGCCTTCCTTCGGCCATAGTCAGTCTCGTCAGGCCCAGGTCTGACCTGCAAAACTGGGGACTAACTGCCTGTCGACGGCCAGAAATTGACAACCGTCCGAAATGCAGCAACTTCTGTGCACTGGGGAACAAATTTCCCCTCGCACTTTCCACGGCGAGTCGATATTATACACATGTTCACTAATCACCCTCACCGGGGCGCGCCCCGTGGGAAATCCGGGAGACTGTGGCCGATTGAGGTTCCGTCGTAGGCGGCCAATTCGGTTGCCGAAGGCCGTTTGCTGAATTGCCAGTGTCGATTCGCAGGCCAGCGGGTCATTTACAGAATGAGGGAGCGATCACCATGGGTGTCAGCTACAACCGCGTGCTGTTGATCGGCAACCTGACACGCGATCCCGAGTTGCGTTACACGCCGAGCGGCACCGCCGTAACCGACATTGGCTTGGCAGTAAATGACCGCCGCAAGGGAACCAACGGAGAATGGGTAGAGGAAACCACCTTTGTCGACGTAACCTTGTGGGGGCGCACGGCCGAGGTGGCTGGTGAGTACCTCACCAAGGGTTCGCCGGTGTTTATCGAAGGTCGTCTAAAGCTCGACACTTGGGAAAACAACGAAGGGCAGAAACGCTCGAAGCTCCATGTGGTCTGCGAGCGCATGCAAATGCTCAGCTCGGGCCGCGGCGGCGGTGG
>CAYSXM010000725.1:0-2859 GCA_964434905.1 uncultured Pirellulales bacterium
CTGAACAACACAACCGCTATCGTACTTGCGGAGGCTTCCTTCATAGTTTCACTGGGCATTGCCAGCGCTCTGGGGCGTATTGGCGAATACGTGAGTCAGGGCCGATTGCGGTTTGACGCAACACGTTCGGCTCCGCAGCAGAGGGATCATGAATTATTCGGGGTCAACCTCGCCAAGTGCGGAGTCGCGCTTCGGCATTCGTTGAAAAACAAACGGCCCGGCCGCCGCGCTCGTCACGCGACAGCCGGGCTCGATTGTTAAATGCCTCTGGAACAATCTGCTATCGCACCCGGCGGCGTGCCCAGGCCAAGGCCACGGTGCCCACCAGACCCAAGGCCCAACTGCTGGGCTCTGGTACGTTCTGGAACGGCGCGGTCGCAACCATCTGGCCCGTCAGTTTCAGGTCGAGGTCCAAACCCAACAGCGACAATAGCGAAGCATCGAGATTGACGAGCGGATTGAACTCGACTGGCACAGTCAACTTGTAGTTCGGTCCGATGTGTTCCAGCATGCCGCCGGTGGCCGAGTTGGGAAGCGCCCCCAGGCTGGTGAACGGCACGCTGAACCCGCCGCCGATGTTGATGTTCAACGAAAAGATGCTGGGCGTCGTTACCGACAGCGGAATCGTAGCCGGCAGCGCTCCGACAAGCGTTTGCAATGCCAGCAGGGTCACGGTCTTACTGATCAGGTCGTTGGCCGTGAGGACCAGGCTCAGCCCGATATCGGCCACGCCCGAAACCATTTCCACATCGACGTTCGACGCGTCGAAAGCGGTGCCCGCCAGCGGAATCTGACCCGATGTGAAATCCAAGTCCAGATTGCGCAGCGCCACGTCGAGCTGCACGCCTGTAAACCGGCCCAGGTCGATCGTGCCCAGGTTCGGAATCGGCAGCGGCGGAATGTCGATATCGAAGGGAGCGGTCATCCGCAAGCCGTAAGCGCCCGGATCGGTTGCCGCCAGGTTGCCACCGATACCTGGTCGCAAGCCCACCGGGATATTCAAGAGGTTACGTTGCACGTCGGATCGCGCCACGCTACCACCGGGAAACTCGATCTTGGTCAGACCGAGCCCGGTCTTGATCGAACCCGCCGAAGGGCTGAAATACCGAGTGGCCTTCGCGGTGCCCGATTGTTCCGCCACGGTCAGCGCGCCGCCAAACAGCGAGCCGGTGGCCGTGAGATCGAGCGTGCTCAACGTCGAGGTGAGCGTGAAATCGATGGGGTTGGCATGCAAGGTCGACGACGCGACCAAGGCCATCGATAGTGCCAAGGTCCACGCGCTCACCACGCGCACTGGTCCCCTGGCCAGGAGGGAAATATCCGAGTTGTACGTCTTCACTAGCGACTCCTTTGCGAAACAATAACCATAACTCTGGGATGCACCGCCACGTTCAACAGCCCACGCGAAGCATCTCGCAATCACGCGGGATGCATACGCTGACGCCGCGAAACACCGAAGTTGCAGGCGCCACGTTCCCTTCCCACGGAGGCCCCGGGACCGCACATCTTCGGCTAGGCACCATTAAAAATCACCTCGGTTTCCAAGTCAAACATTTCGTCAGATTCCGCAGAGTCCGTAAAGCCTGCCTTTGGTAAGTCAAGCTTTCCAGTTCGTGCAGCCCGGCGATTTGCAAAGTCAATTGCGTCGGGTTCGGCTCGAGCAAGGCTTCGATTGCGCCGCACAATCAGGCGGCTTGCCGAGCTAGGGCCGGGGGTCCAGAATGCGTTGGCGGGTCGTGTGGCCGTGGCCGTTCAGGTGCCTGGTCACCGAATTCTGGCGCCGCGGCTGGTAGTCTCTGCAATTCCCAGGAAGTTCTCATGCGGCACGGCTTCGGCATTATTGGTTGTGGAATGATCGCCGGTTTTCACGGTCGCGCAATCGCCGACCTGCGTGGCGCGAAGGTTGCTGCCTGCTTCGACACCGTCCGACCGGCAGCCGACCGGGTGGCCCAACAGCTCGGCTGCCGCGCGTACTACGATCTGGAACAAATGCTGGCCGACCCGGCCGTCAGCATCGTCACCGTGGCGACCCCGAGTGGTGCCCACCTAGAGCCCACGCTGGCCGCCGCGCGGGCAGGCAAACACGTGATCGTGGAGAAGCCCCTGGAGATTACGTTGGCGCGATGTGACGAGATGATTGCAGCGTGCCGCAAGCACCGCGTCACGCTCTCGGCGGTGTTTCCTTCTCGGTTTCACGATTCGAGCGTGGCGATCAAGCGCGCGCTCGACGACCGTCGTTTTGGCCGATTGACGCTGGGCGATGCCTACGTGAAATGGTTTCGCCCACAAAGTTACTACGATAGCGGCGCCTGGCGGGGAACCTGGAAACTTGACGGTGGCGGCGCACTGATGAACCAGGCGATTCACAGCGTCGACTTGCTCACCTGGTTCATGGGACCGGTGGTGGAAGTGACCGCACATGCCGCGACCATCGCGCACGAGCGCATCGCGGTGGAAGACGTGGCCGTGGCCACGCTGCGATTCGCCAATGGCGCCTTGGGAACGATCGAAGCGAGTACGGCCGTTTACCCGGGCTATTTAAAGCGTCTGGAAATCCACGGCACGCAGGGCTCGGCGGCGATGGAGGAAGAAGACCTGGTCAAATGGGACTTCGCCAAGCCTGACCGCCGCGACGGCGCCATCCGCCGAGCAATGCAAGCCGCGCAAACCCAGACCGGCGGAGGCGCGAGCGACCCGTCGGCCATTGGGCATCACGGCCACACGCGCCAGTTTCGCAACGTGCTAGATGCAATCGAGCGCAAAGGCCGGCCGGCGGTCGACGGCGAGGAAGGGCGCCGGAGCGTAGAGATCATCTTGGCGATTTACAAGGCGGCCGAAACCGGCAAGTCGATCTCGATG
>CAYSXM010000726.1:0-2858 GCA_964434905.1 uncultured Pirellulales bacterium
GCGGACGCGACACGTTCGGCTCCGCAGCAGAAGGCTCATGAATAATTCGGGTTCATGCACACGAAACCAGAACGCCAGGCCATTCTGCCCCAGGGGCAGGCAGAATGGATCGACCTGGACCTTGACCAAACGCGAATCTCGATCAGCAGCGAAGGATTGCCGCTGGTAGCCACCCGGGGCTTCGGCCGAAGTGGTAATCCGACTGCGGATCTGTCGCGGCACAAGTTCATGGCGAATGCAGAAACTCTTCACGCGACAGACCGCTCTGTCGGATGATGCTCAACAGCGTACCTTTTTTCAGATCGCCGGCGTGCATCGGCACGGTAACCCAGCGAGCCGGTTCGGTGCCGTGCTGGTAGTAAGCATGACTTCCGCGTTGATGATGCAAATGGAAGCCGGCACGGAGCAAAACACCGACGACATCTCGTGGCGCCAGAGAAGGGAGCTTGGGGCTCATAGCTGAACGGCGATTTGTTCCGTCCGGATTTGCGCCGCCAAGCTGGCTGACTCGACTGGGATGGGCTGACCTTCTTGCTTCAGTCCTTCCAGGTATCCCGCAATGGCTTCCTGAACCATTTGTCGCACTTCGTCCAGGGTTTCACCCTGCGTGGCAATGCCAAGCACCGGCACGTTCGCAACATAGCCACCTTCGTCGAGATCAGGTTCGATAATCACGGTGTAATGGTACTGGGTCATGGGCATGTCCATTGGGGTGAACCCTGAGTCGGTGAGCGTGACGTTTTGTGCTGTCTAGACGCTGCCACCTACACTGACTTTAGCACGCACGCACCCGTCTAGCCAAAGAACGCCAGTCTATTTGCATTCCTTCAAGGCGTCCTTGTGCCCCAACGGATAAGCGTCTGCGATTGAACGCGCCCAGACGAGAGCTGCGTTAGCCCAGTTCTTTCGGATACCGGCGGGGGCCCGATAATGGTTCCCCGCAGGAGGTCCGAACGATGGATGACACCAAGGTCATGGAGTCCGGAAAACGACGGACGTTCAGCGACGAATTCAAGCAACACGCGGTGCGTTTGATCGCGGCTGTGCGGCTGCCTAGCGGCGGCCAAACGCCGAGTTCATCTCGTAGGCCGAGCTAAGCAACTGGCGGGGCACCTCGACCGGCATGGGCTGCGCGTCGAACGCAATGCCCTCCATGCTCTTGGCGCGAACCGCGCCCGGGGTACCGCCCACGTTCAGTGGGCCGGCGCTATAGCGCAGCATGATGGCGTGCATGCGGGGGTCGATTTCGATCTTGCCGTCTTCGCGGGGCGCCCCCACGCTGTTGAAGCTGCCGACGGTGACCAGGCTCGAATAGCGATCGTGGAATTCGTAGGCTTCCACTCCCTGCGCGCGCAGGGCCAGGGTCAGCTTGTGTGCCTGTTCGGCCGCTTCGGCCAGCCGGCTACCGTCGTCCGAGCCGTCGTCTCCCTCGCGCTCCAACTCTCGAATTTTTTGCTGGTCGACAATCACACGCCCGGTGAACGTGGCCACCTTGACCGTGAACTTGCCGGGACATTTCAACAAGCTGTATTCCACGTCCTGGTTCATTTCCAGCGTCAGCCGGTCGGGGCCCTGGGGGACGAAATATTCGCGCGGCAAGAGCGGGTTGGTCACCATGAACGCGTGACCCAGCGGGCCGCGCAGCTTCTTGGGGTTGCCATCGGCCAGCACCGCCTGTTGCATTACGCGTAGGCCCGCCAGGGGGCTGTTGGTTTGTTCCTTCTGTTCGCGCGTTTCCAGGCAAGCCGGCTTGAGATACTTGACCTTGGCCAGTGCGCGCTGCGCTTGGGGATCGTCGACGGTGGAGAAGTCGCCGATCAACACACCCAGCTCTTGGCCGGCACTGTCGCGACGATAGCGCATCTTCTTGGGATTGCCCAGCGGATCGACACCCATGCCGGTCACGTCGCCCGAGTAGTCGAACTCCAGGCGATGCACATAGGCCTTCATCTTGTAGCGCGTGCGCAGCTCGAGCACCAAGGCCTGGGCCGCATCCTCGGCATGGTCGCCCATGAAGGTCTTGGCCAAGATCAGCCAAGGCCCGTGGTCGTCGGTCAACTCGTAGCGCACCTCGGGGTCGGCCTCGACATGGCGAAAAACCACCAGCCGCTGCCAAGGAGGCGCGGCAAGCGCGCCAGGCAGCGGCGCCGCCACGCACAACAACAACCACAGCCCCCACCAGCCCAGGCGACGCCGCGATCGAAGCATGTGGAGACCCTCGATAAGCTTCTCAGGGAACACCCGACCCCGCCGCGGCGGAAGGTTTCCTCCCGCGCCTGGCAGCCCAGGGGGCGGGATGCTAGCACAAGGCCCCCAGCGGGGCCAGAGCGCCGCCGCACGAACACAAACCGTTCTAGGAAAACAACTTGCGACAGATGCCAGGCACCGCCGGCACGCTGCCTAGCACAGCGTCGAATTCCTCAACGGGTTGCCACAGGGCTCACCAGCAGCCGATCGGCCACCAGGCCGGTACAGACCACGGGCACCAGGTCGCCTGCCGCGACCGCGAACTGGGAATCGCACGGCGCTCTGCGGTTTTCGGCAGGCGGAAGTGCAGCAGACAACTCGGCGGCAGCCTTGCCTGCGGCAGTCACGGTTTCGGCCAGGTGCATTTCTGCCGACACGTACCGGCAGGTGGTGCCCTGCACGGCTCCCGGCTGGGCCACGCGCCGCGGTTCGACCAACAGTTCCAACCGACGGCCTAACAACCGCGCCTGGTAGCGCTGCCGCCAGATTGTTTCCAGCTCGGCCAGGCGCACGGCCCGCCCGCGGACCACCGCGGCCGGGACCTGGTCGGTCCAGGTCGCGGCCTGGGTACCACGGCGCGGGCTATAGGGAAACACGTGTACTTGCGAAAC
>CAYSXM010000727.1:0-2858 GCA_964434905.1 uncultured Pirellulales bacterium
TGTCGCTGGCCCATCCGGCCCAGGCTCCTCCCACCGCCGGAAAACAACTGGCCGACGTCAAAGAGCCCGACGGGGGCCGCCGCGCGTTTCCCGAAATGCTTAGCTCGGGTACGGTCACGAATGCCCAGTTGTT
The DNA here is from genome assembly GCA_964434905.1 of uncultured Pirellulales bacterium. Classification (GTDB taxonomy): domain Bacteria; phylum Planctomycetota; class Planctomycetia; order Pirellulales; family CAYNRE01; genus CAYSXM01. Next base: position 134 of record CAYSXM010000727.1, read on the forward strand.
CGACGACTATCTACGCTATCGCGTGGCCGAGTTCACACTGCGGACCAACGAAAACAAGCTACCCGACTTGCGAAAGCGGCTGCGTGCCGATTTGCGACGTGGCACAGGCGAGGCACACACCCGCGCAAACAACTCGCTGTTTACTCAGTTTGCCGCACTGGCTGGCGACGCGGAATATAGCGCCAACGTTCGCATCAACGCCGTGCTGGCGCTGGGCGAATTGAACGAACGCGAGCAAGGCGTGGGCACGGGAACCGGCGCGGCGCCATTGCCTGGAGCGGTTGCCGAGTTGCTCAAGCTGGCGCAGGCAGACCGTGCGCAAAGCGGCGTCGACGATGCCCTGGCGGCCGCGGCCCTGGCGGGTTTGGCCAGGCACGCCGAAGCTGGGCTAAGCGAAGGCGACGTTGCCAAGCGCGTGCAGGCCGCCATGTTGGCGCTTGTGGTTCAACAGCAGCGCCCCGCGTTTCGCTCGGCCGAGGCCCAGGCCTTTTTGAGCATGCGGGCCGCACAAATTCTGGCCATGCTGCGCAATCCTGGTACGGAGAATCAAAAGGCCGACGTGCTGCACGCGCTGTTGGTTACGGTGTCGAACAATACCGCGCCGCTGTGGCTGCGCTCGACCGCCGCCGAGTCGGTCGGGCAATTGCGGCTCGAAGGCTTGAACAACGTGAACTATCCGGCCGGCGCCCGACTGTTGGGCTATTTTGCCGTCGAACTGGTGGGCCAGAAGACCTCGCGCCGCGACTTGGCCAACCATCTCGAACGCGTGCTCCGTGCCGTCAAAGGGCCCGAAGGCTCTACCGGCATGAAGGCCGCGGCTGCCGGCGAACAAAAATCGTTCGTCGATGAATTATCGACCCGCCTCGACGCCGTGATGGCCGTGGTGCAAGATCGCAAGGTGACCCCTGAAGAACTGTTTGACAAGCTTGAGTTGCCCGTGAAAGGGCTGAAAACCTGGCTCGACGAACAACAAATCGAAGCGACGCTGGTCGAGGGGTTGCCGCCGCTGGCCGGCTAGTAATCTGTCCGAACTCTAACTCATCCCGGACTATTCGTTGGCAAAAGGAGTTGCCCAACGTGCCAGACGGTGGGACCGATCTCCGCGCCTTGCTGCGCCCGCCCCGCTGGGGCGATGCGCCTCCTGCCACGCGCCGCGCGCGCCCGGCTGCTAGTCTTCGCCGCGCCGTAGCGCTACTGCTGCTCGTCACACCCGCCCTGGCAGGATGTCAGGCGGCTCCGGCTGGGCGCTGGCCGACGGCTTTCCGCTGGATCCGTCCGCCTGTGCTGGCTTCCTCTCCAACGCCCCCACCGCCTGCTGACCCGGCTGCCCAGCCGGTAGCCTCGCCCGCCGCGGCCGGCAGCGACCCATCGTCCGCCACCCCTCCTGCCGATCCGGCAGCGGTGCTGGCCAGCGAAGCCTGGTTCCTAAGTGCGGCGGCGCGCCTGCCGGACCAACCGGCCCCATTCCGCTGGCGGCATGTGGCCGTAGAGCAACTGCTAGCGGCATCGACGACAGAGCGCACCCCACTGGCCAATTGGCTGGCCGATCCGCGTCCAGTGGTGGCGGCCAACGCCGCCATCTGCCAGGCGCGGCTGTGCGAGGGTGATCCCTGGCAGGTGCTGCGAGCAGCAGTTACCAATGCCAAATTGACGCTGCCCATGCGCCGCGCGGCGGCCGAAGCGCTGGCCATTTCCCCCGCTCCAGCCGCTGGCCAGGTCCTGCGCGAAACACTCGACCAGGCCTGGGCGCCGAGCGCCGAGCAGGCGCAGCTTCCCCCAGAGGTCGACGGCGAATTAGTGCGAGGGCTAGCCCGCGCACCCCAGCCAACCGACGCTTCCCGGTTGGACCGCGCGCTGGCCAGTTCGGCAGCCGAGGTGCGGCACGCGGCCGCGGAAGCCTATGGCCGATCGCGCGAGCTGGCGTTGCCGGCGCGCTTGTTCGAACTGCGTTACGATCGCGCGGCGCAGGTCCGTGCCGCCACCATTACCGCACTGGCCAACCGCCAACATCCTCAGGCCGAGGCTGCCGCGCTGGCCGCCTTGGGCGACGAACAACTGGAAGTACAATTGGCCGCCGTCGCGGCATTGGCCCAGGTCGCAACCGCCACCTCCACCGCACGGCTAGTGGAATTGACACGCGATCGACGCGAGCGAATACGCGCGGCCGCCACACGTGCGCTGGTTCAGGTGCGCGGTTGGGAGCCAGCCCGCGAACTGGTTGCCGATACATCGTGGCAGGTCCGCGCGGCATTGGCCGAGTGCCTGACGGGCGCGCCCAGCGCGGCGGCGGCCGAAGTGGCCGCCAAGCTATTGCACGACAACAGCGTCGAAGTGCAACTAGCTGCCACCGCTGCCATTGCCAACTGGCCCGACCCGTGGTGCGTGCCACTGTGGCTGGGCGCGCTCGAGGAAGAGCATTTCCGCGCGCGCGAGGCGGCTGCCCAACAACTGGCCAAACGCTGGCCGCCAGCCCAGGGCTTTTCAGTTGACGCGCCGCGGGCCGATCGCGCAGTGCGGGCTCGCGAACTACGCCACGCCTGGGAAGCTCAACATGGCGCATTCGACACCACCCTATTGTCCAGTGGCCAGCCGCCCCAGCAAACGCCGACCGAGCTGCCAGGTTCACCCGAAATGACCGCAGCCATGGCCAGCGCGGCGACAGAGGTTGCTCGCCTGGCCGACCCAGAAATCGACCCGGGAGAACAGCGGGCAATCGTGCAGCGTC
>CAYSXM010000728.1:0-2839 GCA_964434905.1 uncultured Pirellulales bacterium
GCCGCGCCGGCTCGCTTGCTGAGACCTGCCGGCACTTGAGTACCTATAAGGGCAGATACCCGAAGCTTGGCTTGATTGGGCCGCCTCGACGGTTACATTGGCAGGCGCACTGCCGTTGGTGCCAGATGGGAGTCGACGTGCCTCCCATGCTCCCGCTGGGGGGCCAGCGAAGCGGTTGCGGCAAGCGCAGCCGACCACGACTGGAACGTCGGCGGGTGCCATTTCATGGGGAGTGATCGCTGTGCGGAATGCTCGATACACCGTGGCCAATTGGCTGGCGCCGTGGTGCGTCATCTGGGCGGCCAACGTGGCGTCGGCGGCTGTGCCGACCGCGCGCGAGCAGGAGATGCTCGAAATGGTAAACCGTTTCCGAGCGCATCCGCGCGAGGAACTCGACGTGTTGGCCAATTTGACGAGCGGACCATCGGCCACCTGGCTATCGCCCCGAAGCGACGATGCGAATGTCGATTTGGCGCTCAGTTTTTTCAACACCAATTCGTCGGTCCTACGTTCGCAATTCGATGCCCTATTGCCGGTGCCGCCGTTGGCTTGGAACACCAACCTGCAAGTTTCGGCCAGTAACCACAATCATCTGATGATTGCCAACGACCTGCAGTCACACAACTTGCCGGGCGAGCCCGACTTGATCAATCGCATGACGAACGCGGGCTATCAGTTCGCCGGTGGCGGCTTCGCGGGAGAGAATATTTTCGCGTTTAGCGAGAGCGTGTTCTATGGCCATGCCGGGTTCGTGATCGACTGGGGTGGGGGCCCGACGGGCATACAGAACCCACCCGGTCACCGCGAAAATCTGCTGGACTCGAGCTTTCGAGAAATTGGCATCTCGATTGTGGATGAGACCAGCGCGGCAACCGACGTGGGACCTCTGGTCATGACGCAGCACCTCGCGCGGGCCAACAGCCGGGGGCCATTTCTGACCGGCGTAGCCTTTCGCGACGTGCTAACGGCCAACGATTTCTACACGCCTGGCGAGGGTCTGGGTTGCGTAACGATCAATGTATTTCAGGCGAATACCAGCAACTTGGTAACGTCGACCGCGACCTGGGACAGTGGGGGTTATGCGTTGGCGCTGGCTAGCGGAACCTACGACGTCGTGGCTACCGACCCGCGGCTGGGGGGCGCGATCACCGTGCGGCAGGTGGTCGTCACCAGCAACAATGTCAAGCTCGATTTCGAACCCGCTTCCACGGCGCAGATCGGCGATGCCAACGGAGACGGCAGTGTCGGGGCGGCCGACTATGCCCTCTGGGCTGCGCAATTCGGGCAGACGGGAAACTGCTCGACGGCCGATTTCGATTCTTCGTCTAGTGTTGGTGCGGGGGACTATGCGCTGTGGGCGGCCAATTTTGGCCACGGCGGTAATGGCGCCGTGGTACCCGAACCGGCAACGGCAGGCCTCGCTTGCGTAGGTCTGGTGGCTGCGGGAGCTTTGGCCCTGATGCGAAGGTGGTAATGTCTCGCGGTTGAATTGAATCGCCCAGGTAACGCCGGTGCGGTCAACACGGCGCAACCCGCGTGAATTGAGCCCCGGCCTGCCCGTCTACCGCGCGCTAGTGGTTTCGATACTGGCCCCGCCGAGCTGCCGGCGGCACTCAACCTGGCGTAGGGCCCATTGGCCAACGGCAACCTGGCCGATCTGGTAGCCGAAGTGGCCCTGCTCCAAGCCGCGCCTGCCACGCAGCGGCCCGCCAACTGGCCCGTTGGAACGTCGCGGGTGGCGCTGGGAAAACCCCGCACTCGTTCCAACTGGCAATGCCAACGTCAGCGGCCGTGGTCGACGCGGGCTTTTTTCAACGTGGTTCTATTGGTGCGGTCAGGCGACTGGACCTGGCCCACTGGCAAGGCCGGAGGCCATGGTCGACGGCTGAAGAGGCGCATAGAATAAACCGTTTGCTCGGCCGGCAAACGATGCATCGCCTGCGAGAGATGTCGATGATCACCGAACACAACCTGGAAATTCGCGTGCGTTATCAAGAGACCGACGCGATGGGTCTCTTGCATCACGCGAATTATTTTACGTTCTTCGAAATGGGCCGCACCGAGCTGCTGCGCGAATGCGGGATGTCGTACCGCGAGTTTGAGGCCGGCGGGTTGTTCATGGTGGTCGTGCGCATCAACTGTCGCTATCGCCGGCCGGTGCGCTACGACGACCTGCTGCGGTTACACACTCGGGTGTCGAAGGTCACGGCGGGAAAAATCGAGCACGTGTACCAAGTATTTCGCGGCCAGGAATTGGTGGCCGAGGCGGAAAGCACCCTGGCGTGTGTCGATCGCGACGGGGTGCTGCAGCGCGTGCCGCAGTGGTTGCGGGAACGGTAGATAGCGACCGAAAACGCCGGGCGCGCGGCAGGAATATTGCGGCAAAATCGGCAGGCCTAGTCGAGACCCGACTGTGCCAGCAAGCTGCGGGTAGCCGTGTAGGCTTCGGTGACCCACTCGACGATTTGGTCTGGCTGGGGCGAGTATTCCAGTTCCAGGGAAACGACATCGAGACCCAACCGGCCGATTTCACGCAGGTAGGGGGCGAACGGTACCACACCACGTCCTGGGGGCAGATCGCCATGCACCAGGCCATCGCAATCGGAAAGGTGCACATGGGCGGCACGACCCGCCAAGGCACGCAATTCCTCGGGGGCCACCTGGGCCAGCACCAGGTGCGACACATCGATATTTGCGCGCACGCTGGGGATGTCGACCTCGTCGAGAAAACGCTTCATGGCGGACACGCTGTTCAACAGAGACAGCCCAAACGGCTCGAGTTCCAAGGCAATTTCCAGCCCTAGCCCCGCCGCGTATTCGCCCAGATATTGCAGTTGTT
>CAYSXM010000729.1:0-2835 GCA_964434905.1 uncultured Pirellulales bacterium
GGCGCGGCGGCCCGAAGGCATGGTCGTGGAGAGTCGCCGCGGCATGCTCAAGGCGTCGTTGGCCGGCATCGCCGGGTGGTCGGCTGCCGACTAGTTGCGGCTTCGCCACACGGCAACCGCCGCCGGGCAGCGCCGGGGCGGGGACCGCAGTGTGATCCTGATCTGGATGACCGGCGGGCCGAGCCATATCGACACCTGGGACCCAAAACCCCAGCGACCGCTGGAGAATCGTGGACCGTTTGGCACCATCGCGACGCGGTTGCCCGGCGTGCGGCTGTGCGAGTACTTGCCGAAGCAGGCGGCGCTCTTGGATCGAATGACCATTTTGCGATCGGTCGACGCGCGGTATTCGAATCACGAACCGAACCAGGTGATGCAAACCGGTAACGCCGAGGCAGAGCCGCGGTTGAATCGCGATGGCGATAAGTATCCGGCCCTGGCATCGATCGCTGCCAAACTGCGGGGAGCCAACCGACCCGACTTGCCGCCCTATGTGGTCCTGAACATGAAAGACCGCAGCCACGTGGCTTGGGGCGGCTATCTGGGCAAGCAGTTCGACCCTTTTGTGGCGAGCAACGCGGGGCCGCTGTTCGACTTGCCGAGCGGGTTGACGTTAGAGCGGATGCAAACCCGCCAAGGGCTGTTAGAGCAGTTTGATCGGTTGCGGCGCGATCTGGATCGCCTGGGTTCGATGGCCGCACTCGATACCTTCGAGGCGCAGGCGGTCGAAATGGTGGCAGGCGACCGCGCGCGGTTGGCCTTCGATATCTCGCGCGAGCCGGAGGCGGTGCGCTCGCGGTATGGCGAGCACCCCTGGTGCCAACAGGCCTTGTTAGCACGGCGGCTAGTCGAGGCGGGCGTGAACTTCGTGACCATCGACTTGAGCAATCACACGGCCTCGGGCACTTGGGATACCCATGGCGACAACATCCCGCCGTATGGGGGAATTTGGAACGGCTTGCGGCCCTTGCTGCCGGTGTTCGATCACTTGCTTAGCACGTTGGTGGCCGACCTGGAGGAGCGAGGCCTGGCTAAACAGGTGCTGGTGCTGGCCATGGGCGAGTTTGGCCGCACGCCGACGTTGGGTACGCAAGGGAGCAGCGACGGTCGAAACCACTGGCCGTATGTCATGTCGGCGACGTTGGCCGGCGGCGGACTGCGGCATGGCCAGATCATTGGCGCGAGCGATCGGGAGGGAGGCCAGATCAAGGATCGGCCGGTAACACCGGGCGACCTGGCGGCGACGATTTTTCAGCATTTAGAGGTGCCGCTGGATGGCACGTACCTCGATTTCCGCGGCCGTCCGCGCGCGATCGTGGAAGGGGGCCAACCGATTTCGGAACTGGGAGGCGGCTGAAAGCAGCCTGGCGGGCAGCGCTTGGCCCTGCGGCTACTCGGCGGCCGGCGGCAGAATCCAAGCGTTGTGGGTCCACAGCGCCAGGGGAGTATTGGCCAGATCGACCGTGGGATCCAAGATGGGGCTGCGCGCGTGGTGATTTAGTCCTAGCCGTAGCGTGCAATAAATACGTGGCCGGCGACCGTACTGCGATTGCCACAGGCTGGCCACGCGATCGACGTATTGATGCACCTGATAGGGGCGCAGCGGCAGTCGCTGGCAAGTCAATTCGGGCAGGTCGCGATACTGATTCCAGAGCACACCGGTTTGCCCCTGTGCGTCGATCAAGAGCGATTCGGCGGGCAGCCAGCGCCAATCGGTGGTTTGAAATCTGTCGAGCACTAGATACAAACGGTCGGCTTCGGGCCAATTGGCCGCCTGCCATTGATCGGGGCGCAGTTCCAGCAGGCCGCGTCGATCGGGCCGCATGAGTCGTCGATCTTCGAGCGAGTAGAGCGGGCCGGGGGGAGGCAACAATCCATCGATAGCAAACGGGTGGGTTCGCAACAGGCGATCCCGCACGATGCCGCCAAAGGCCTGGTTCTGAGTCACTTGCAACAAAACCATGCGCAGTCGTTCGGCAGGGCGATCGAGGGGTGCGCCCGCCTGCTGTGGGTTGGCCAACAGGCGGGCGTCGTCGAGCGCTAGGTCGACCATGGCCAATAGGCCTGGCGGCGCGGCTCGGGTGGCGAGCGTCTGGCGAGCGTCGACGAGCATGTCGACCAACGGCATGGTTTCAGACATTTGCGGCGCGCGGTGGAACGCTGCTTGCCACAGCGCCGTGGCGCGCCGGCTAATGGCCGAGGGGCTAGCCGAGGTGGCCAAGGCTGCAGCCGAATGAGGGTTGTAGACCACGCGCTGGCCGACCAGCGGTTGATAGAAAGCGACCAGCTCGGGCAGCGTGGACCAATCGATCCAGCGCGGTGGTAGCTCGCACAGCACGCGGAGGCTACCGCGCCATTGGTCTTGGTCGACCACCACTCGATCTGCTTCGCGTCGGACCAAGGTTTCGTCGACAATGCGCAACCGCAAGGGGCCGGCGTTGCGCTGGTTGGCCTTCATGCGCCAGCTAAAGCGTTCTTGTTCGACAGTCCAATTCACGTCGCCCGGCACCAGCCAATGGCGCAGCGGCATGGCCAGTTGCCAACACATCCACAAGGCGACGAGCCAGGGGGTCATAGAGCGCAGCACTTCGCGCGACCCTGTGGCCGACGGAGTTGCTGGTCGCATGCGCCAACCCAAGGCCGCACCGAAACCTGGCAGCAACACCAGGCCCGCCCAAAACCAACCCCAGTCGGGTGGGCGCCAGCGCGGATTGCGCAGCCAGTTTCCCAGGCGGCGTGGCCAGTCGGGTTCAAGAAACACCAGCGTGGCCAGGCAGGCGACGAGGGGGAACCAACCGATGTCCTCGAACAATAGGAAGTGGTTCGTGGCGTGAA
>CAYSXM010000730.1:0-2824 GCA_964434905.1 uncultured Pirellulales bacterium
GACTGACGGCCGTTCAACCCCTCCCACGCGCCGTGACAGCTTTCCAATTCCGTGACTAGTACCAGCGCGTGACGGTTGTGACAAAAACCACCGGCGCCGGCCAGGCACTCGTCGAGCGCCGCCTCGCCTGCATGTCCGAATGGTGGGTGTCCTAGGTCGTGCGCCAGCGCCATGGCCTCGATCAAATCTTCATTCAAGCCGAGCGCGCGACCAACCGCCCGGGCCACGGCTGCCACTTCCAGCGTGTGGGTCAGCCGCGTACGGTGGTAGTCACCCAGTTCGCCGGTAAACACCTGGGTTTTGGCACTCAGACGGCGAAACGCCGCGCAGCGAGTCAGGCGCTGGCAATCGACCAGAAACGGGCTGCCACCTTCCGAACCTGGCTCGGTGTGTGCACGCAGACAGGCCGCCCCGCCCGTCGTGGCATACGACGCCAGTCTGCCAGCCGAGGGCGCCCACGTGGCCACGGAATTCGGAACCAAGGGCAGTGCCAGCGAGCCGCTCATGGTGCGCCACCAGTTGCAGTCAGGTCGGGTGCAGTCGCTAAATCCGCGGTGAGCACTTCCCACAACGCGTCGAGCGCCTGCGGAATGACTTTTGCGCCGGCCAGGACCGGCATGAAGTTCGTGTCGCCATCCCAGCGCGGAACCAGGTGCCAGTGCAGGTGCCCCGGCACGCCTGCCCCCGCCGCGGCTCCCAGGTTCAAGCCCAGGTTGAACCCCGGGGCATGCATCAGGCGCGCCAACCGAGTGGTCCAATCGGTCAATCGTGCCAGGCACTCGGCCCCCGTGGCGGTGTCGAGTTCGGCCAGCGTGGCCAGGTGCAGCCGGGGGGCTACAAGCAAGTGGCCATTGTTGTACGGAAAGCGATTCAAAATCGAGATCGCGTATTGGCCACGATGCACCACCAGATTCTCGCGATCGGTGCGCTCGGCCACCGCCCGACAAAGGAAGCAGTGGTGATCGGCACCAGGTAGCCAGTGCTGCACGCGGGGCGCGGCGTCCACAGCCCGATCGCCAGCCACGTAGGCCAATCGCCAAGGGGCCCACAATCGCTCGTGCGTCACACCTGGGGTCTCCGCGGGGGTGGTGCTCCAAGGGGGCGGTGGTCCCAGGAGATTTACCAGACCGAGGGCCAATTGCCTCGGCGGCAACGCTCCACCGAACGTGCTGCCTGGCGCGCCAGCCAGAGGCTTGCCAACCAGCCCGAGCGCGGCAGTCTAGTGGGGCCGGTGGCCAGAAACAAGCCGAAGTTCCCCGGCAATGACCCTCGCCAGGGGCCTGCCTTGCGGCACGAACGGGGTCGCTGGCGCGGGTCAGGGCTAGTGATAGATTCAGGCCTCGGGGCTGCTACCGCACCAGACGCACGGGCGAATAGATGTACTGCGTTGTGCCCTGGGTGGTGCCCTCCAGGGCCCCCTTGGCGACCAGGTTGGCCGGCTGAATGGTCACGCGTTTGCCGGACATCGCCCCGGTCAATTTCACGTCCAGGATGCGAATGCCGACAAATTTTACGATGGTGTACGTGGCGTTGTTTCCCGGCCCGGTCACGCTCCGGAAGACGGGAATCGCGCGCGGTTTGCCACGGATCGAGGCCAGTTCATCTTTGACGCCGGCACTGATACCCGTGTCGCCGTTGAGATACAGGTTGCCCTGTGCGTTGAATTGCAAGCTGCCTCCATGGTGTGCTAGATCGCTCGCGCTGATGCCATAGACAATTTGCCGCGCCAGGTCGGCCGTGCTGTTGTTGCTGCTGCCGATATCGACGGTGCCGCGATTTCCCGGCGAACCGGTCCCCTGGGGAAACAGGTTCACTTCCTTGATGCCATCGGCCCCGCCGGAAATTGTCCGCGCCGCGTCGTCCCAGCGCCAATCGTCGCTGCCAGCGGTTTGAAGCGAGTTCCAGGTTTCCTCGTCGAGGGCATACGGCAGCAGCTCCAGATTCGTGCCATCGGCCGGCGCGCGAAAACCCTTGATCGAATTGGTGGACAGCGCGGCCGTGGCCTGGGCCTCCAGCGGCACCGTGTTAATACCCAACAAGGGGGCGAAGAACAGGCGGATTTCCCCGTTGCGACTTGCATTGCGACGGACCGTCACTTGCACGGCGTTGACCGGCGTGCCTACCGTGTTGATCGCCAAGCTCGGGTCGGTCAGGTTCGCCAGGTTGCCCAACACGATGTCGCCCGACGAACTATTCCCGGCATTCGCATCGACCAGGGGCGCATCGCACGCCACACGGTTGTAACCGGCAAACTCTGCCGCCTTGGTCCGCGCGTTGCTCGCCACAACGCTGGTGGATGGTTGCCCTGAGAGCGCCGTGGTGTCGACCAGCTCCCAGGCACCCGCCATCGCCGCGGCGTCTGCCGAGGCTTGCAATTGCGTGCGAGCGGTGAGCAAATAGCCCACGTCGATCGCAAAGGCCACCATCGCCAACAACGGCACCATGAAGGCCGCCAGCACCACGAGCGACGCACCCCGGCGACCGCGTCCGAGCCGCGCCGCCCCAACGGATCGCATTCCCAACGCCCGACGATGTTCTGAAGCGCTGCTTCGCGAAGCGCCGTGCCACGTTGAACGCACCATGCTCCACCCCCTGCCAGTAGGCAACTTGCCACGTGCCCCCTCGACGCCCCCGTCTAGTGCTGCGTCAAACCCGAGAAATCGGGTGACGGAGCACGACCGCCGAACACGTAAGTGGTTCGGCGGCAAGCACTAGTCCCGCTGGAACACGACCCTGGCCTGGTCGTCGACCACCTCCTGGCCGTCGGCAGTCCAAGCGCGCACCCGCTTCAGTTGCAACGTCGCCACCCGATTCGAGGCGAAAC
>CAYSXM010000731.1:0-2814 GCA_964434905.1 uncultured Pirellulales bacterium
GCATGCTCTTCACCACGCTCGACAACCTCATCCACCAGAAACGCGTCCCGGCCATGGTCGCCATCTCCATCGCCAACGGTTCGGGCGACGCCCAGGGCAGCCAGCGCGGCCTCGAATACGACACCATGTCCGGCCTCTACGCCGAGTTTGTGGAGAATGAGGTGCTTCCGCGCGTGGAAAAGGAGGCCGGCGTGAGACTCACGAAGGACCCCGGCGGCCGCGCCACCATGGGCGGTTCTTCAGGCGCCTCCTGCGCGATGATCATGGCCTGGTATCACCCCGAGTGGTACCACCGCGTGCTCTCCTACTCGGGCACGTTCGTCAATCAGCAGTGGCCCTGGAACCCCGAAACTCCCGGCGGCGCCTGGGAGTTCCATCGCACGCTCATTCCGAAATCGCCCCGCAAGCCCATTCGCATCTGGATGCACGTCGGCGACCGCGACCTGCTCAACCCGAACGTGATGCGCGATGACATGCACGACTGGGTGCTGGCCAATGAGCGCATGGCCGATGTGCTGGCAAAGAAGGGCTATCGCTACCAGTTCGTCTTCGCACGCAACGCAGTACATTGCGACGGCGGTGTTAAACAACAAACGTTGCCCGCTGCCCTCCGCTGGCTGTGGCAGGGCTACCCGATCGACGGCGGAGAATAGGTTGCCACGTCGGCATATGGAAACGGAATCTGCGGCTTCGGGTCGTCGTACGGATGATGGGGACGGCCGATCACTATTTTTTCAGAGTACCCATGCCCGCTTCGGAACCGTTCTATTTCCGCTTTGAGTTGTGTGTGCAAACCTTGCACGGCAGCCTGCCTTGCTTAGCAGGGTTCTTCACAATTTCCTCGCGACCTGGTTCCTGAATGAACCGGGCTGAAGCGCGTCTCCTGGCCATGTCGTTCCGGCCGCGGCCGGATCTACTTGACTGCCCCCCACACACCGCACGTGCTAACCCGTGCCGTACATGGCCGGTACCTCGATGCCATTCTGCCGCAGGTAGGCACACAAGAACGCACGATGGTGAATCGTGTGGTTCAAGACCCAGGTGCGAATCACGCCCAGCCGGGGCATGGTGAATATCGGTTGCCCGGCCGACAACAGCGACCACGACTGAAACAGTTGTTCGTCGCTGGCGCCGGCCAGCGCGGCGTGTGCCGCGGCGACGTTCGCATCGAAAATACTCAACAACTGCTGCCGGCTCGTGGCCTTCGGCGATTGGTACGGTTGCCCCCCCACCGGATTGACGTCCCACGAATCTTGCAGCAGCGAGCCGGTGGCCCAGCCCGGGATCTCCGCCAGGTGGGCGCCCACCCAGCCGATGGAATTCCCCTGCGGCCACGCCTTCCAGTCGAGTTTGTCGTCGGGAATCTGTTCCAACACCCGGCGCGTGTTGGCCATTTCGTGGTCGAATTCGGGCAACAGCAGTTCAGCTAATTTCATGGGTTTTTCCTGCCAGAGGTCTCGGCCAGCGGTAACGGGATAACCAACCTGTCCCGCAGCGCATCGACAGAGTGACCGATCGCGCGGCGATTCGCAAGGTGCCTGGCGAAACTCCTGCCGAGCCTGTTAGGTCGATCGGCCGACCATGATGGCCAGTTGCGCGGTGAGCCGATCGAGGTTCTGCTCATTGGACGGAATGCAAATATCTTTCACCCGCGCGCACTCCTCGGCCGTTTCGAATCTCATCCGCCAGGTGAGCAGGGTTTGCGTGCCGCGTTCCTCGAAAAGCGCCGTCACCAGGAATCGTGGCTGCGATACGTGCTGGAAGACCAGTCGTTCGGGCGGCGCGATTTCGACAAACTGGCACTCGTTTTCATAGCTGGCACCATCTGGTCCATGCATCGTGAAGCGCCACATGCCCCCGACACGCAGGTCGAACTCGTGCATGGTATTGGTAAACCCCAGGGGTCCCCACCATCGTTGCAAATGTTCGGCGTCGGTCCAGGCTTGGAACAACAGCCCGCGAGGAACAGCGAACCAGCGCGTGGTGACGATGTCGCAGAGCGCGTGGTTCGTAGCGGGGTCCTGCTCGGCGTTGAACATCGGGTTGGGGTCGGAGTGAGGGTGCATGGTTTGGCTCATAGTCGCTAACTTTGCGGTCCTGTCACGTTGTCGCGCGCGTCGCCGCCGGCCGCTGGTCCTGCCCCCTCGCGCTGGTCGACACACCCCGCGCGTCGACCTAGGCAGCGGACACTGGCCCGTTTCGCGAGTGCTCGAGGGCCCGCCCTGCACGCGCTCGATTAGCCGCCCGTGCCCGGCTTCTCGGCGTGGGGCAGCACGTCGGGCGCGACGCGCACGTCGGTCGTGAATTTCAGCGGCACCACTTCACCGCAATCGTATTCCAACTCGACGAAATAGGCCGTGAAACCTTTTTCAGGTGGGCTGACCTGGCCCAGGTAGACGCCGCTGCCAGTGTCGGTCAGGGGAGTGCTTTGATAGGCCTTGCCGATCGACGCCACGCGGAAATCACGCGCCTTGGGGTTGGTGGCCTGCCACAGTTTCACCGCGCGCGGGGCATCCTGCGCGATCACCCGAATCGAGCCGTCGCTTTCCAGAGTCCAAGTGAACTGGGGGCGCGGCTTGTTTTTCAACACGGTCAGATAGAACGCCAAAATGCTTTCGCGGGCGTCGCTCCCTTCCAGCGAGTGCCCGGTGTTCGGCACATAGCGCAGATACTTTTCGCCTGGCAGTTCGTGAAAATAGAACTGCGACGAGTCGGGCACGAAGAACTCGTCGCCGGCCGCGTTGACCACGAACTTGGGCATCGTGAGCCGGTCCTTGTAGGCCAGGGGGTCTTCGATTTCGTACAGCTTTTTCA
>CAYSXM010000732.1:0-2810 GCA_964434905.1 uncultured Pirellulales bacterium
GTATCGCGAGACGGTGTTTCCCTTGCCCGAGAGCGCGCAACCCGCGGCCTTCGATCGATTGCCGGAAATCTTGCAGCGCAGCGAGGGGCGTCGGCGTTGGCACCGCCGATTTGCCAGTCGCGACCAGGCCCAGGCCACTATGCGAGACTTCTACCGCTTGATAACGCAGATGGACGAGGCCCTCGGTCGGCTGCGCGCCGCGCTGGCTACGGCCGGCCTGGCGGAGTCGACCGTGATCGTGTTTACCGCCGACAACGGTTGCCTGCTGGGCGAACATGGTCTGGCCGACAAGTGGTTCATGTTCGAGGAATCGATTCGAATTCCGCTCATCGTATACGATCCGCGCGCGTCGGCGATGGCCAGTCGCGGACACGTAAGCGACTCGCTGGTATTGAACATCGACGTAGCGCCGACGATCTTGGAATTGGCGGGGCTGGCACCCTCGCGGGGCATGCAGGGCGTGAGCCTGGTTCCTTGGTTGCGCGGGGAAGCTCCGGCGGGTCGGGAGGATTTCTTCTACGAACACTTGTTTGTGCATCCTGGCATTCCCCAGAGCGAGGGCGTGCGCACGCGGTCTTGGAAATATGTAAGGTATGTCGGGCGCGACCCGGTGGTCGAATCGCTGTTCGATCTCGTGCACGACCCTCTGGAATTGAACGATCTTGTCGGTGACGCTGGCGCGAGGCAAGAGCTCGAATGCTTGCGCGATAGGTGGCGCCATTTGCGGGACGAATTGCACTAGTTTTCCACCACGGCTTCATCTTGGAATTGAGCGAATTCGCGGAGCACTCTGTTCTTTGTTGCCGCGCAACCACTTACGTGTTGGGCGGTCGTGCATTGTCACCCCAGATGCTTGGTGTGACAAAGCATCAGCCGCGAATATCGAATGTTGAGGTGAGAAGCCCGCTGCGATGGCGGCCGATGCGAAGTAACGGGTGTGATCACGCGACGGTGGTACTTCGGCGCCACCTCCTGGCAGAGCGGAGTTGTGGGCGGACGCTAGATTCTGCGCGAACAGGTCCACGGGCAGATCTTCCCCGGGGACGGGGCGGCATGGTGCGTCGCAAGCGCAAGGCAGGTATCGTGTTCTAGCAGCGCGTTTGAGAATTCGACGGGCTGTAGGTCGAGCATTGACCAGGAGAGGCGAGACCAATGGATTCCGACTCGACCAAGCCAAGTGTGGTGGGAGCCACCCGGGTGCGCTTTCTGGTGCTGGCTTGGTTGTCGTTAGCGGCAATGGTCATCTATTGGCAGCGGACCGTGATTGCCGTGCCTGAGAAAACCATCCGCCAGCAGTTGAGCCTGACGGAGGAGGAAATGGGTCAGGCCATGGCGGCCTTTGGGCTGGCCTATGCGTTGTGCCAGATTCCGGCAGGTTGGCTGGGTCACCGCATCGGTGGACGGCGCGCCGTGCCGTTGGGAGTGGGGCTGTCTTCGTTGGCGACGGCAGCCATGGCCGGCGCCACTGGTTGGTGGGGATTGTGCGCCGGCCGATTCGCCATGGGTGCCGCACAAGCTGCCGTCTTTCCGGCCAGCGTAGCTACTTTTCGCCGCTGGTTTCCCGCCGATCAGCGCGCGCTGCCCAACGGGTGGCTGACGGCCTTCATGTCGGTGGGAACGATTGCTGGTACCAGTTTGTGTGGATGGCTGCTGTTGCGTGCCGCATGGCCGACGGTCATGTGCTGGGCAGCGGTCCCCGGCGTGGCTTGGGCCGTGGCATTTTGGTGGTGGTTTCGCGACGATCCCAGGGACCATACGCAAGTGAACGCCTCGGAGCGGGCGCGGATTGCAGGCGTGCCTCCGACGGAAGTGGCCAAGGCACAGGTCGCCACGAAGCCGGCTGGCACCTCGCAGCCGGTTGACACGGCCGTGCGCGATCTCACAGGTGCAATTCCCTGGCGACAACTGCTGCTCAACGGACGCATGGTGTGTTTGTCGGCGCAGCATTTCTTTCGCGCTGCGGCGTACATGTTTTTTCAGACCTGGTTTCCCACATTCTTGCAAGAGTCGCGTGGCGTGAGTCTGACGGACTCTGGCTATCTAACGGGCGTGCCCGTGTTGGGCGTTGTCGTGGGCAGTCTGGCGGGTGGAAGTATTTCCGATCGGATCTTGACGCAAACCGGCAGTCTGCGGCTGGCGCGCCAGGGGTTGGCGGGTGCGGGTTTGGTGGGGTGCGCCGTGGCCTTTGTGATGGCCTATTTCCTGGACAACGCACTGGCCACGGTCTGTGTGTTGGGCGTAGGCTCGCTGATGTTCGGAGTCAGCTCGCCGGTGGCTTATACGCTTTCGATCGACTTGGGGGGCCGCCACGTCGCGAGCGTGTTCAGTGTGATGAACATGGCCGGTAACGTGGGCGGCTTGCTCACGCCGTTGGTGGTGCCCTGGCTGGTCAGGCACCAGGGAGGTTGGAATTCGCTGCCGCTGTGGTTCGCGGGCGCATATGCCTTGGCCGCGGGTTGCTTCGTGCCGCTCGACCCACGGCGCGAGTTGACTCCGGCTCGCTCGCCCGACGCGACATCTTGAAGCGGGCGAAGCGCGCGAGACGCACGGGGTAGCGACCAGGACCGCGCCGACCGCGTCGCTAACCGTGGCGCGGCCAGTGGTGATGACGAACGCGGCAGCAATCTCACCCGGCGCTTGCTGGCGGCGTCGCTTGGGGCGGGTGGCCAACGTGCGCCCGTAGGTCGATGGTCACCAACGGCAGGCCCTGCTCGGTGGTCGAGTTCACCGTGGGTTCGTGCGCGCAGGTGCTGCAGCTACCACAGGTGGCCCCTGCCTGCGGTTGAAACAATCGGCGCACGCGCCAAGTC
>CAYSXM010000733.1:0-2805 GCA_964434905.1 uncultured Pirellulales bacterium
GGAATCGGCCTTCGACGATGTGCCCACACTGCGCAGCCGCCGGTTGCTGGCCCGTCAATTGCTGGAACTGACCGACTACGATGCCAACGGTGAGGGGGGAGTGTACCAATCTCCGCTGGGCACCCTGGAGCGATTGGACCTGGGACTGCACCTGGTCTTCCATCTGCGTCAAGACCTGCGTTGGTCGGCGGGGACCGGGCTGCTCACCGGATACGACGTGGCCCGCACCCTGTGGAGCCAGGCCGATCCGCACGAGGCACAATATCGTCCCGACTGGTCCGATCTGTTCGCCAGCGTGACGGTGCGAGACGTTTACGAAGTCGACGTCGGTCTGCGGCGCTCGCATGTTCGCCCCGATGCCATGCTCACCTCGCGCATCGCCTCGTGGAGCGCCGGCAGCGCGAGTGGCTCGGTCGCCTTGGGCCCTTATTCCGAGGCCGAGCGTGACGAACGGCAAGTGCGTTATCGTGCCAACCCGCACTATTTTGCCGCCGGCCCTACCCAACCGGTCGAAGTCGTCGAGCGATTGCTGCCGCTGGGACAAGAGGCCGTTCGCGCGCTCGAGGAAGGGCAAGTGGCGATTGTCGACCGGCTCAACCCCTGGGAAGTCGACGCCGTGCGCCGGCTGCCGGGTGTCGAGGTGGCGCCCTATGCGGTGCCTGTGGTTCACTGCCTGGTACCGAATCCGCAAGACCCCTTCACGCGCGATCGCTCGTTTCGCCGCGCCGTGGCCTATGCCGTTCCGCGCGAAGCGATTCTCACCAATCGCCTGTTGCGTGGCCAACCACTCGCCGGCTGCGTGGCGGTCAGTGGTCCGCTGCCGCTGGGCTACGCTTACAACGCCAAGGTGCCGATCAAGCCGCACGACGCCCGGCTGTCGTTGACCTTGGCCAACATTGTGTTGCAAAAACAAGCTGCCAAGGCCAAAGCCAACGTACCCGAGGG
Source organism: uncultured Pirellulales bacterium (assembly GCA_964434905.1). Taxonomy (GTDB): domain Bacteria; phylum Planctomycetota; class Planctomycetia; order Pirellulales; family CAYNRE01; genus CAYSXM01. The sequence goes on from CAYSXM010000733.1 coordinate 946, forward strand.
AACCACTCCGCCGGAGATCAAGTTCCCCACATTTATCCTGGCACATCCGGCCACGGAAGTCGCACGCTTGGCCTGCCAGGAAATCAAGCGCCACCTCGAGGCGATCAAACTGACGATCGAACTTCGCGAGTTGGCGTCGGGCGTGGTGGTGCCAGCACCAGACGAATATCACCTGCTTTATATGGAACTGCCGATTTGGGAGCCGATTGTCGATGCGCGGCGTTTGCTCAGTGTCGAAAGTGGCCTGGGCGTGCCCAGCCCTTACATCGATCTGGCATTGCGACAGCTCGACGCCAGCAACGACTGGAAGACGGCGCGCGAGCGATTGCTACGAATTCACGAACTGGCGGCCGAAGAACTGCCGGTCATTCCGTTGTGGCAACTGACCGACTATTTCGCCTTTCGCGCCGGCATCCGCGGCCTGGGCTCGCGGCCCGTCACGCTGTACCAAAACATTGAACAATGGCAACTGACTCCCTGGTTTCCCCAAGACGCACAGTAATGGCCCGCCACGTCGCGCGCCGCACGGCGTGGGCAGGGTTGTTGCTTTTGGCCGCCGCGCTGGCTTGCCCGTGCGCGCCGGCCAGGGCCCAATCGCCTTGGGAATTTTCCCCCTATCGAATTCAAGTCTGGTTGGCCGTTGGCGAAACTCCCGAAATCTCGCGTCGCCGGCGTGAGGAACTTCCCTCGGAGATTGTCCGCCGCGCCGAGACCACGGTCGGCGCCGCCTGGGATCTGTCGATTGCCCAGGCCGACCCCAGTTGGGCTTGGCGATTGATCGATGCGCCCGGCGATGTGGTCGCCGAGCACCTGCCCGACCCCCTCGGATTCGACAAGATCGAGCTGTTGGCGATTCGCGAGACCTCGGCCGGTTTGCAGCTCACCGTGCGCGAATTCGACGTGCGCTGCCGCACCTTTGCTTCGACAATCGTTCGCACCGTGACCGACCCGCGCAACCTGTCCGACGGCTGCCTGCGGGCCCTGTGGGATGCCTTCTGCCCCCTGGCTCAAATCGACGCTGTCGAGGGCAAACAGGCCACCCTCAAACTTCGCGCCGGACAATTCCAACCCCGAGACACCGGGTTGTCGCTGGCAGGTCAGTCGGCACTGTTTCGCCCGGTGGTGCGCTATAGCCAACGCGATGGCACGCTCAAGTCGATCCGGGCAGTCGACTGGACCTATCTGCTGGTCGAATCGCGAGAGGGGGCCGATATCATCTGCCAGATCCACACCGGTCTGCGTGGTCCACTGGCCGAGCGCCGACGTGGCCGCGTGGAAAAACTGGCCCTGGCCTTGCCCCGGGTGCACGGCGAAACGCGACTGGTGGTGCGGGCCGTGGTCGAGCCCAAATCGCCCCGAGTCGGATACGAGGTGCTCGCCTATGCTCCGGGCAACAAGGCCACCACTTCGCTGGGCAAGACCGACCGCCGCGGCGAGCTACTTGTGGCGCCCATCGACCAGCCGCTCAGGTTGTTGGTCGTGATGAATGGCGGCCAACTGCTGGCCAAACTGCCAGTCGTGCCCGGCTTGTTGCAGCGCATCGAGGCGTTTGTGCCTGACGACGACCCGCGATTGGAAGTCGAGGGGTTTGTTTCGGGCTTGCAAGAGTCGATGGTCGATCTGGTGGTCCGTCGCGAGGTGCTCTTAGCGCTCACTCAAAAACAGATCGACGCCGGCGACCCCGTCGAAGCACGACGCATGGTCGAAGAGCTACGCCGGATCCCCTCGCGACAACAGTTTGCGTTCCGCTTGCAGCAAGAAGAGCAGCGGCTGGTTCCGCCCGACCCGCGCAATCGCCGCAAGGTGGCCCAGTTGTTCGAGGACACCTTCCTCGACGAGGTATTCGAGACCATTCGCGAA
>CAYSXM010000734.1:0-2797 GCA_964434905.1 uncultured Pirellulales bacterium
TTTCGATATCGACCAGTTCGTGGCGAAATTCGTAAGGGCCCGTGGGCAACTTGTCGTTGGCCAAGGCGTGGAACATAAAGGCATCGTCCGGGTCGGGGCTGTGCCCCACGCGGACCAACTGGCGGGTGAGCGTCAACGTAAATCCTCCTCTGCCGACGGCGAACCACGTGCAGCGGGCGGGCACGGGCAGCGGGCTGTCGGCACGGCGCGCCCGCTAGGGGCAGGTATACCCGGCCGCCGCCGCGTCCACCATGGGGTGGGGCGCGCCCCGCGTCGAGCAGGCCATCCGGCCCCGCGCTGCCGCGGCGCGTCACGTCGGGCCCGAACCTTCGGCCAGAAAATTCCGGCCCAAGAACGGCCCGCACCCCGCACGCTATTCCACGCGGATGTTCGTGGCGCGGGGCCCTTTGCGGTCGGGCCCTTGCGACAATTCGAACGTCACGCCTTGCCCCAGCTCCAGGTCGGCCATGCGAACACCCACCAGGCCAGAATGGTGAAAGAAAATGTCTTGGCACCCCTCGACCGAGTCAATGAAACCGTAGCCCCGGTCGAGGATGATTTTCTTCACCTTGCCCGTCACCATGTGGCATGCCCCATTTTCGGCTGGCGGGCCCACCGCGAAGCCCGAATTATTCATGCGCCTTCTGCTGCGGAGCCGAACGCGTCGCGTCTCTTGCGTCAGACCGCAATTGCCCCTGACTCACGAATTCACCAATACGCCCCAGAGCACTGGCACAGCCAGTGGCACCACGCGCCGCACGGCCTGCGCGGCTAGCCCACGGTGCTGCCGGGGCGCTGGGACGGCGTGTTGGTCCAAGAGATGGGAGCCGGAATTGCGGGTGCTGGAACGGCGCCACGCTGGCCGGCCCGCTCGGCCGCCAACATTTCATCGCGATACCGATACCAAATCCCCGCATGCGGGTGGTTGCGGTAATCCTCGAACCACGGACCACCGTTGGTGTAATGAATCAGTTGCGTGCGGTCATCCATCCAGTCCAAGGTGTTCCAGGTCTTGGGCAGCTCGCCGACCAGCTCGTCGGCGATGTCCTGGAACCGGTGCAGGTACGCTCCGGTTTGCGTCTCGACCACATGCTTGGTCCACAACGTCAGTCGCGCGCAGTTCATGAGCATCATGCTCGACCAATTCTTACGCGGATAGCTGGTTTGCGCACAACCGTACATCTTCACCGTGTTCGTCGGATGATAGTCGTGTTGCACCACGCGTAGTGCCAGGTTGGTCATGTCGAGTTCGGCAATCTGTCGTACATCACCCAGGCAAAGCATGTCGTTGTCGAGAAACAGCGCGGTTCCCTGGAACTGGCACAGAAACGGCACTAGGAACCGCGTGTAGGTGAATTCGGTCGATTGCAGCGGATCGTGGGGCCGCTGCAAATCGAGTTCATTCAATTTCAAATAGCGAATATCCAGCGGAATCGAGGCGTGCTTTAGCAGGCTATAGCGCAACACGTCGGCTGGTTCGGGAAACCTGGAATCGAAGCCGATAAAAATGCGGAACATAGTGCAGTCCTTTTTGTTGCTCGCCAAGACCACGGGGCCAAGTACGCGATGGGCGCCGTCCCCTGCGTTCAATGGCTGGGTGGCGCCTGCCTCCGCCAGGGTGGCAGTCGCTGTGCAAGGCGACCTCTGGGAGGGGTTTCGGCATGCCACCCCGCCACGATTTACACAATCGCCAAACTGAACCACGAACGGTCCCCGCTCCCCGCAGCACAGGCACGCGGGGTGGTTCGCGCAAGTTGCACTGGATAGGCGACCGCCAAAACTGGTTAGGAGCCTAGCGAAACCGACGTGGAAAACTGTGCTAACCGGGCGCTGTAGCCCTGCCACCGAAGAGGGGCCAGTGGCAATCGACCAAAGACGCCAAGAGAGGCGCTGCGTCAGGCCGTGAGGCTGAACCCGCCGGCGGCCGACTCGGCTTCGTTCCAGAGGGGCGCCACGCGGTTGCTGCCGTGGTCGACGCACACCTGGCGCCAGGTATCGCGTTCGATTTCCAGCACCGACACCGCCTCGGCCAGCTTGATTTCGTCATGCTCTAATTGGGCTGCCAACAGTGCCCGGAATACGAATAGATAGATGGCGGCCACTTGCCGCACCAACTCGGGGTGAGGCTCTGGGTTGAGGGCCGAAATGACTTGGGTCACGATTTGCTGGCTGCGGCTCAGGGCTTCGGCGGCTTCTGCCTCGCGGCTCGCGGCCCAATGTTCACGGGCCTGGTGCGCGAACCGCAGCGCTGCCTCGACCAGCATCAGTTGCAGTTTCTGCGGCGTGGCCGTGGTCACCTCGGTCACCAGGTACGAGTCGTGTGCGGCGTTGTGCATGGGGCGCAACCTTCCAGCGGCTGAAAGGCCTTGGTACTTGCGAGGAAGTGCGGGGCGCCGCGATGGCGACAGGTACGGTCGGTGGGGGCAGGCGGTCGGTGGGGGCAGGCGCGGCCGCTGCGGCGGCTAGCGGTTGCTGGTCTGGATATTAATCGGCTGGATGTTCGACAACGCACTAGCGCCGTCTCGAATCTTCGCAATGGCTGCTTCGGCCCGGTTGAACTGGTTGGTCAACCGCTCGCGGGCATTGTCGAGTTGTTTATTCAAGATCACGATGCGCGACTCACCGTCGCCAATCTGTCGGTTTATCGACTCAATTTGATTCAAGAAGAGCGCGTTGTCCTTGCCGGCCAGTTGGTCAATTGCCGACGACAGTCGATCAGATAACCCCGTCCCCTTGGTCCCAAATAGCTTGCGGATCGAGTCGGGATCGCTGTCGAAAGCCCGTTGCAACTGGTCGG
>CAYSXM010000735.1:0-2794 GCA_964434905.1 uncultured Pirellulales bacterium
TGCCCAAGGACGTGCAAGAGGCGGTCACGGTGCCCGACTATCAGGCCGAGCGTCAGTTGCCTGGCTACCACATCGAAACGCGTTTGGCGCGTGCCGAACAGATTGCCCAGGTGGCGGCGGCGATCAAGCGCGCCAAACGGCCGGTGATTTACGCCGGCGGCGGGGTGATTACGGCAGGCGCTTCGGCCGAGTTGACAGCGCTGGCGCGGCGCACTCAGATTCCGGTGACCATGACCCTGATGGGGTTGGGGGCGTTTCCGGGCGACGATCCGTTGTCGCTACACATGCTGGGGATGCACGGCAGCGTGTTTTCGAACTATGCGGTCGACGAGTGCGACCTGTTGATCGCGCTGGGGGTGCGGTTCGACGATCGGGTGACTGGGAAGGTCAGCGAGTTTGCCAAACGGGCCAAGATTGTGCACATCGATGTCGACCCGTCGGAGATCAACAAGAACAAAGAGGCGCATATTCCGATTGTCAGCGACGTGAAGTACGCGCTCGTGGAGTTGCTCAAGGTGGTCGAATCGCCCGAGACTTTGGGTGAATGGCACGCGCAGATCGCCAGTTGGAAGCGCAGCGATCCGTTGACCTACGATCCGGCCTTTGCGGGAATTTTGCCGCAGCATGCGGTCGACGAGTTGTGGAAACAGACCCAGGACCTCGACCCGGTCGTGGCCGTGGGTGTGGGCCAGCACCAGATGTGGGCAGCGCAGTTCTATAAGTTCCGCCGCGCGCGGTCTTGGTTGTCCAGTTCGGGCTTGGGAACGATGGGTTTCGGACTGCCGGCCGCCATGGGAGCCCAGGCGGCGCACCCTGGCCGGTTGGTGATGGACATCGATGGCGATGGCAGCATGCTGATCAATATTCAGGAATTGGCCACCTGCCATTGCGAGAAGTTGCCGGTCAAGGTGGTGTTATTGAATAATCAACACCTGGGCATGGTGATGCAGTGGGAAGATCGATTCTTCACGGGCAACCGAGCGCACACTTACTTGGGGCCGATTGATAATCCGGAAGCGATTGGCCAGGGCGACGGTATTGGCCCGCGCGAGCGGTACCCCGACTTTGTGACGATCGCCAAGGGGTTTGGCTGCGGCGGCCGGTTTGTCAAGGAAAAGGCGGAGTTGGCGGACGCCATTCGGGAAATGGTGGCCTATCCCGGACCCTTCGTGCTCGATATCGCCACGCCATACCAAGAGCACGTGCTGCCGATGATTCCCTCGGGAATGACCGTCAAGGACCTGATCAAGTAGCGCGGCCCGGGCGGTTGCACGGGGGTGCGTGGCCAGATGCCGACACGGGGTGGTGGGGCGATGTCGGAACGTGGCAACGACCTGGTTTTGGCGATCGATCTGGGTAGCGGCGGCCCCAAAGCGGCGCTGGTCGACTCGCGCGGCGCGATCGTCGCGCATTACCGCACGCACACCCAGACGATGCTGCTCGGCGAGGGTGGAGCCGAGCAAGATCCGCACGATTGGTGGCAAGCGGTCGATGGCGCGGCTCGGGGCGCGCTGGCCGGTATCGGCGATGCGCGCGACCGGGTGCGGGCCGTGGTCTGCACCGGGCAGTGGTCGGTAACCGTGCCGGTCGATGCACAAGGACAGGTGCTGCATCGGGCGATCCATTGGCTCGATGCACGCGGGGCACCCTATGCGGCGGCGATCACGCGCGGGTTTCCCAAAGTGGCCGGGTATGGGCTGATTCCACTGCTGACCTGGATTCGGCTAACCGGTGGGGTCCCCACGCATTCGGGTGCCGATGGGTTGTCGCACCTGTTGTTCTTGAAGCACGCCCGCGCGGAAGTCTATTCCCAGGCACGCTACCTGCTGGAGCCGATGGACTATTTGAATCTGCGGCTCTGCGGTCGCGCCGCGGCGTCGTACGGCACCGTTTTTCCCTACTTGTTGACCGACAATCGCGACAACCGGCGAATCGACTATCACCCGGGTTTACTGGCCCGTGCAGGGATCGATCGGGCGAAGCTGCCCGATTTGCTTCCCCCGCTGGAACTGGTGGGGCGGATTCTACCCGCAGTGGCCGCCGGCTGGGGCTTGTCGAGCGAAGTGCAGGTGGCCCAGGGGCTGTGCGACAGCCAGGCGGCGGTGCTCGGATCGGGCATCGTGGCCGACAATGCGTTGCACGTGTGCGTGGGCACCTCGAGCTGGATCACCGGCCACGTGGCGTACAAGAAAACCGACCTCCGGCGATTCATCGCCACGATGCCGGCCGCGGTACCTGGCAAGAATCTGGTCGTAGCCGAGTTGGGTCCGGCGGGGAAGTGCGTCGAAGTGCTGGCCGACGGTTGGTTTTTTTCCGAAGACGACCCCACACCTCCTGCCGAGCGCTATGCGGAAGTGCTGCGACTGGCCGGGCAGGCGGCGCCGGGCAGCGATGGCGTGCTGTTTTTGCCCTGGCTCAACGGCGCGGGGCCGCCCACGTCCGACGCCGACGTGCGAGGTGCGTTTCACAACCTGACCTTGGGCACGGCTCGGCCGCAGTTGGCTCGGGCGGTACTCGAGGGCGTGCCCAACAACCTGCGGTGGCTGCTGGAGAATGTGGAGGCGTTCCTTGGTTGTCGGCAGCCGCGGCTGCGTTTTATTGGCGGTGGGGCACGCAGCGACTTGTGGTGCCAGATTCTGGCCGACGTCTGCGGTCGCCCGGTGGAACAAGGGGGCGAACCGGGGTTTGCGATTTGCCGGGGTGCCGCCTGGGCGGCATTCATGGCGTTGGGGCAGCGGCGCCTGGACGAATTGGCCGAACTGGCTCCGGTGGCCCAGGTTTTCGCCCCCGATGC
>CAYSXM010000736.1:0-2792 GCA_964434905.1 uncultured Pirellulales bacterium
AGCCGCGGCGCCGCTGGCCTCTGGAAACAGTGCCGGCGGCGCAGGCGCTTCGGTCATCTCGGCATCGGGGTTCAAGTCGTGCGGCGGCCTGAACGTGGTGGGAAGCTGTGCCCCGGGGTCGCCGAGATCGAGCGTGGGCTTCAGCGTTTCGTGCAGTTCGGCGGGCGCGGGCTGCGGTGTCCCATCGCGCCGTGCCAACGTCACGCACATCGCGCCGAGCGCGACACAGCCGCCGGCCAGTCCGAGGCGAAAAAACAAGGGTTTCATGGCGCACGCTACCTGGTCCAAGAATGGCTCGAATACTGGGGACACGTTCGCGCGCCACGCGGCGCCCGAGGGGCGCGACGCGACGGTCTGGCTGCTCGCCGCCACGCCGTTCGACGCGTATTGCTCGTAATTTGCCGATGCATGGCACCCTCCTCGTGGCATCCTTACCAAGTAGACCGCGGCCAGTGTGCCGGGGACTGCAGATCGGGGCGCTAGAGCGCGGCCGAGTTGGTAACAGATGCGAGCAACCAAGAAAAGATCAGTCCGACGCGGAGTGCTTGCCAGGATTGCCAGGTCGCGCGCCGTGTACATCAAACGCGCAGCTTCACACGCCCCGTGGCCGGCCCTTGGGGTTAGCGAACCCACTTGGCAACACCACACGCTCGCTGCGTTCGACCACGGTGCTCCGGATGGGCGTGCCAGGTTTTCAACTGCGCTACCAGACCCACGTGGCGGCAGACGCAAGTTCCAAGGCGTATGCAGCGCCCTGGTTTTCACTCGGCCCCCGCGGCAGGTGGCCGCGGATCGCGTGGCCCGAAGCGCCCCCGAAACCGTTCGACCGGGTACTTGGCCCGGTTTCTTACCATCTTGCCCGTCAAGGCGGTCGTTAGATCGACCTCCAGCGCGTTGGCCAGCGCTAGTAAGTAGGCCGCGACATCGGCCATTTCGTCAGCGATCTCTAGACGCGCGGTGGTGTCGAGGGCCGCCAGCGCCGCCTGGTCGGGCGTGAGCCATTGAAAATGTTCCAGCAATTCGCCCACCTCGACCGCTAGCGCCATGGCCAGGTTCTTGGGGGTGTGGAATTGGCGCCAGTCTCGCTCGTCGACAAATTCGGCCACCAACTGGCGCAGCTCGAGCAGCGTGGTTTTGGCGTCGCTCATGCCGCGGTCCGATCGGCCAATGACGCAGGTTGCACTTGCACCGGTAGGCCCGCGCAGGCCTGATGTCGGTACGCTTCGGCCAGGTGGGTTACGACCTCGAGCACGAGCAGATCGGCGCGGGTGACCACATGGCGTGCGCTGCGCGCGCCCAGCCCGGGCAGCAGTTCCTCGAGCACGGTGACGTGCAGCGCCAGCGCCTGTTGAGCGGAAGTGTGCGTGGCGGCCAGGGCCTGGGTAAGCCGTGACAACTCGGCCGATAGGCTACCGGAACCCATGATGACATAGGTCCGCAACATCTCGCGATAATGGTTTGTCAATTCGGGCGCCAATGGCAAGCGCTCGACCGCACTGGGAAACGCGGCGGTTCGCAGGGCAGCCGTGGCGGGCTGGGCAATTTCGCCGAACGGCGCAATATCTCGCGGCACCAGCGGAGTTGTCGCGGTCCCCAATAATTCCAAGTCACGGACCAAGGCGCGCTGTGCGTCGAGCAACCGTTCGGCTTCCTGTCGCTCGCGCAGCAACCGTTGACGGTCGGCCTGCGCCGCGCGACGTGCGTCGCGCAGCAGCCGTTGTCGTTCGATTCCCCGGGCCAGTAGCCACAACAGGGCCCGGGTGGTGGTCGACTCGACACAGGCATAGCCGTCGGCGCCGGTTTCAAAGGCCCATGCACCAAGATCGACCTCAGGCGCCGATCCAAGAATAAGCAGCGCCTCTTCGCTGCCGGCGCTGCGAAGCGCGGCTGTAAGTTCCAGGGCATCGATCGTCGGTGGGCAGTGGCCGATGGCCACTGCGTCGAACTCATCTTCACGCAGCCGCGCAACCCCGGCGGCCTGGCCCTCAGCAACCGTCAACTGCACGCGTGTGGCGCTGTCCTCGGCCAGGGCCTGGGCCAGCCATCCGCCGCTGGCTGCGGATTCGGCAATGAACAACAGGCGAATGCCGGTGGGCAGTTGGCCCCAGGGTGGCAATCCGCGGCGACCGCTGGTCTCGTTCGGAAACATGGCGGCGCAGGTCTGCAAGAAGAAAATTGGCGAATAGGGTTGCCGGCTAGGGGCCGTGTCGCGACGGTCGGCTGGCCCGTGGCGCGGGACTGTACCCCAGTCGGCCGCTTGGGGTCAACGCGGCCGGCACCGCCTGTACGGATTGGGCCCTGGCACGGCTGGTTGGTCGCGGCGCGATCGGCCGCACGACATTCGGCAAGCTGCACGGCGCAAGTTGTTTTGCAGAAATAACTAACGACGTAAGATCGCGGTTCGAGTGGCCTATCCACCAAGAGCTATGGTTGCTAGGATGACCAGTCTGTTCCTGCCTTCTGCACGTGTTCGTCAATAGGCCACCATGCAACGCACAGACCTCCGCAACATTGCCATCATCGCTCACGTTGACCATGGCAAGACGACCCTGGTCGATAGCCTGCTGCGCCAGAGCGGCGAATTCCGTGCCAGCCAGTTGCAGGGCGAGTGCATCCTCGACTCCAACGAATTGGAGCGGGAACGCGGCATCACGATCCTGGCCAAGAATATCGCCCTGGTCTATCAGGGGGTGAAAATCAACTTGATCGACACGCCGGGGCACGCCGATTTCGGCGGCGAGGTAGAGCGTGTGCTGCGGATGGCCAACGGGTGCTTGGTGCTGGTCGACGCC
>CAYSXM010000737.1:0-2785 GCA_964434905.1 uncultured Pirellulales bacterium
CGCAAGATCGGCCGATCAGCCGGCGCGTGCGGCGGCAATCAGCACCCCCGCCCCGTCGGCCAGCAACTGGGCCGCCACCGCGCGACCCAACGCCTCGGCCTGCTCGTCAGGCGCTTGCATTTGCGCTGCTAGCCGCTGCTGCCCATCGCCGCTGAGAACCACGGCCACCAGCAGGAGCTGCCCTGGCTGTGCCACGGTCGCTACAGCCCCCACCGGAGCCAAGCAGCCGCCCAGCAGCGCCGCCAACATGGCCCGCTCGGCCAGCACTGCCAGGTGGGTCGGCCGGTCGTCCAAGGTTCTGGCCGCCCCGAACGCCGCCTCGTCTTCAACACGGCATTCCACACCCAGCGCCCCCTGCCCCACGGCAGGCAACATGATGTCTTGCGGAAGCACCTCCGTCACCCGATCGGCCCATCCCAGCCGTTTCAAGCCCGCTTCCGCCAGCACGATCGCGTCGCATTGCCCCAGGTCGAGCTTGCGCAACCGTGTGTCCAAATTGCCGCGCAAATCTACCATCTCCAAGTCGCGTCGAACGTGCCGTAACTGGGCTCGGCGACGCAAGCTGCCGGTTCCCACCCGCGAGCCTCGCGGCAGCCCGCTCAGCGGAAAACCATTTCGGCTGACCAACACATCGGCCGTGCTCTCGCGCGGCGGCACCGCTGCCAGGACCACCCCCGGCACCGGTTCCGTCGGCAAGTCCTTCAGGCTGTGCACCGCTAGATCGATGCGACCTGCCACCAGTGCGCGTTGGATCTCCTTGGTGAACACTCCCTGCGCACCCAGATTGCCAATCGGCTGCGATGTTTGCTCGTCGCCCTGCGTTACGATAGGCACCAGTTCCACCTGGAACCCCCGATTTACCAGGGTCGTGGCAACCCACTCGGCTTGCCAGCGCGCCAGCGCGCTTCCTCGGGTCCCAAGTCGTAGGGTGGTACTCATGGGCAGATTGGTTTCCGACGATTCCAACAGGTCAGAGTCAGGGCTAGGGTTGCCGGAGCGTCGGCCGTGCTTGGCTCCAGTGACCCGCACGCATTGGGTTTGACTCCAAGGCCTTCCGGTGCCGCAACGCGTTGCAGGCACTTCTCCGTAATGGCGGGACGCCGCAGCAAGCGCCCACGGTGATTCTCTCAGTCTACCCGAACCTCCTCGTTTGCCGAGGTCCCTCCCCGCCCCTCGCTGGCCACGCTCATACTGGCGCCCGGCGGCAATGTTTCCGCGCCGTGTGCCCGCGCCACCACCGCCACGACCACCTGCCGCGCGCCGGCGCGTCGCAGCGCTAGCGCCGCGGAATTGCAAGTGGCGCCGGTGGTCAACACATCGTCGACAAGCAGCACGCGCGCGCCGCGCAGTCGATATCCTGCGCGAACCACGAACGCCGAACGCAGATTGCGAAACCGTTCCCGGTAACGCAAGCCGGCCTGCGGCGCGGTCGACTTCCGCCGACGCAAAAGCCAGGCCGCGTGGGCAACTCCCAACCGGCCCGCTAGGTGCCCCGCGATACGTTCCGGGCTGTTCACGCCGCGGCGCCAACGCCGGCGCCAATGCATCGGCACCGGCACGACGACATCGAACCTCGCCTTATTCCAGGCAGATTGTCGACGGCGCCACAACAACTCGGCCAAGGCCATAGCCAACGGCTCGCCTGTAGCTACCTTGCAGGCCAAGACTGCCTCGCGCAACACACCCTCATAGCTCCCGAGCGCTATCACTCGCTCGTAGCGCCATGTTTGGCCGCAGCACACCGGGCAACCGACCGACGATTCCAAGTGTTCGGCTGCCAGCCCTAGGCCACAGCGGCTGCAACAAGGCCGGGCCGGGGGGTCCAACAGCGCGCGGCAGCCGTCGCACAGCCAAACTCCCTCGGCCGGCAGTGCCAAGTCGACGTGGCAACGCGCACATTGGCCAGGCAACAGTAGTTCAGCCACGGCCTCCGTGGCGCGCTGAGCCAGTGCGACCAACGACCGAAGGGGTGGGAAATACTGCATAGGAACGGTGACCTTAATGCAACGGCCGTCGTTCTTCGACGAATCCAGGGCAACTCCCGCTGCACAAGAGGTTGGGTATTCCGAACCCCTTACGAGTTCGGGGGCGTTCCGCGTCACCCAGCAACGCTCGGTTGGCGCTCCGCCCGGTCCCTCGTTGGCGCTCTGTGCAGTTTAGCGAAACCGGATAGTTGGCCGATGGCCAAAATCTGTCCGCCGCCCCTTTACCTGGCCCTGGAACGCCGTTCGAGCAAGCGCACCCAGTGCTTGGAGCCACGGAACGTCTCTTCGCCTGCCGGCAGGCTTTGGGTTAATCTACCCGGCCTGCCTGGGCTCCCCAGGCGACTCGCCCAGGGAACCGGCACTTGGCCGCCGGCACACAAGCCAAACCGCATGTCCAAGTTACTTGGCCCACCCTGGCCGGCCCGTGCTCCAGGTGAGATTGAAAATGACGATCGTTCCCATCCAACTTAGCCAGCGCGCGAGGCTCGCCGGGGGGCAGCCGATCGGCGAGCTCATGCAGCGCGCGCTCTCACGGCCAGAGCTCATTTCGCTGGCCGCCGGATTCGTCGACCAGGCAACACTGCCAATCCAAGCTACCCGAGACGCCCTAGAACACGTCTTCTCGGACCCTGTGGCTGGCCATACTGCGTTGCAATATGGCAGCACGGCAGGGCATCCTCGCTTACGCGAGTTGCTGGTGGACTATGTCGCGCGCGGCGACGGCGTCGCCTCCGGTTTTCGCACCCCTCCCATCGAACGCGTCGTGGTCACTGCCGGCAGCAACCAGTTGCTTTATCAAC
>CAYSXM010000738.1:0-2785 GCA_964434905.1 uncultured Pirellulales bacterium
AGCGGGGTCGCGGCCGGTCCCAGCGGTTCCAGGGCCAGGGTAACGTGCAAATCTTCCAGCGTCGGCGCCAGCCTGGAAAACACCTCGCTCGCGAAGTCGAACGCCTGATCCATCGTCACGCCCGGCATCACATGGCGTTGCTGGGGCGATCCAAACACCAGCAGCCAGCCCCCCAGGTCGTGGCACAACCGCGCCAGCTCGATCAAATAGTCGGCCGTGTTGCGCCGCACCGCGGCGTCGGGGTGGGTCAGGTGCAACCCCTCGGTCTTGGCCAACAACCAATGCAAGCCAATCACATCGAGCCCCGCGGCTTCGACCACTCCGCGCACCCGGTCGCGCTCGGCCAGACCGATCTGGCGCGCGTCGGTGTGGAGCGTGAACGGCGCAATTTCCCAGCCGGTATAACCGGCCTCCCGCGCCGTGGCACACGCCCGATCGAGTGGCCAATCCAAGAACGTCTCGTTACAAATTGCGAATTTCACGGGTCACTTTCCTACCTGCGCCAGGGGGCCTACCTGCGCCAGGGGCCCACCTGCGCCAGGGCAATGTCCGACCCGGCGCGTCTGCGCTTCGTCGCAGGTTGCGTCGGTCGCCCTTCACGTTAAAGTACAACGCACTGCCCGCAGATTGTAACCGCAGCACGGAGGCCGGACATGTCGCTGGAAGAAAACCAAGTTCACCAGGGCGATTGCATGAAGCTGCTCGCTCAGGTTGCTCCTGGTTCGGTCGATCTGGCCTTTGCCGATCCGCCGTTCAATATCGGCTACGACTACGACGTTTACGACGATCGCCAGTCCAGCGAGGAATATCTCCAATGGTCGCAGGCCTGGATGGCCGCCGTGGTCCAGGCACTTTCCCCACGAGGAACTTTTTGGCTGGCGATCGGCGATGAATACGCGGCCGAACTCAAAGTCTCGGCGCAGCGACAACTGGGGCTGCATTGCCGAAGCTGGGTCATCTGGTACTACACCTTCGGCGTGAACTGCAAACGCAAATTCTCTCGCTCCCACGCGCACCTGTTCCAGTTCATCAAGCACCCGGAAAATTTCACCTTCAACGCCGAAGATCCGGCCGTGCGCGTCCCCAGCGCCCGCCAATTGGTTTACGGCGACAGCCGCGCCAACCCCCGCGGCCGACTCCCCGACGATACCTGGATCCTCCGGCCGCAAGACCTGGAACAAGGCTTCGCCCCCGGCGAAGACACCTGGTACTTTCCCCGCGTGGCCGGCACCTTCAAGGAACGCGAGGGATTCCACGGTTGCCAAATGCCCGAGCAATTGCTGGCCCGCATCGTGCGGGTGTCGTCCAACCCGAACGACCTGGTGCTCGATCCCTTTACCGGCAGCGGCACCACCCTAGCCGTGGCCAAGAAGCTGGGGCGACGTTGGTTGGGGTGCGAACTTTCTACCGACTATGTGACCAAGGTCCGCGCGCGCCTGGACGGCATTCAGTCGGGCGATCCGCTCAACGGGGCCGCCAACCCTCTGGCCAGTGCGCCGCGTACCGCCGACGGCATCCAACTGGTAGATGCCAGTGGGGCACCACCCACCAAGAAAAAACGTTTTCGCTACTCGAAGTAGCCGCGCCAGCCGCGATGGGCTGGCAGTGCTCCGTACTTGGCGAGGTTGAAAAATGCCACGATGGCATTTTCCAACAGGCTGCTAGGCCGTGAGCGTGGCCATGGCGCTGACCAGGCCCTTGACCGAGTCGACACTCTTCTGGAAGTCGGCTCGTTCGCTGGCCGACAACTCCAGTTCGATGATCCGCTCGACGCCGCCGGCGCCCAGCACCACCGGCACGCCCACGTAGTAGCCCCCCACGCCGTACTCTTGCTGGCAATAGGCGGCACACGGCAACACACGCTTCTTGTCGCGCACGATCGCCTCGACCATCTGCGTCGTGGCCGCCGCGGGGGCGTAGTAGGCACTGCCCGTCTTCAGCAAACTAACGATCTCGGCACCGCCATCGCGGGCTCGCTGCACGATCTCGGCCAGCCGCTCGGGCTTGATCAACCGCGTTACCGGAATGCCACCCACCGAGGTGCAACTGGTCAGCGGGACCATCGTGTCGCCATGGCCCCCCAGCAACAGCGCCGAAACGTCTTCCACGCTCACACCCAACTCCAGCGCCAGGAACGTGCGATAGCGCGCCGTGTCGAGCACGCCGGCCTGGCCCAGCACCCGGCTCGGCGGAAAGCCCGTTACTTGCCAGGCACGCTGCACCATCGCATCCAGCGGATTGCTGACCACGATGACCACTGCCTGGGGGCTGGTCCGTTTCACCTGCGACGCAACCGAACCCACAATCTTGGCGTTCGTCGCCAGCAAGTCGTCGCGGCTCATGCCTGGCTTGCGTGCAATGCCCGCCGTGATCACCACCACGTCGCTGCCGGCCGTATCGTCATAGTTGCTGGTCCCCTGGATCGCGGAATCGAAGCCCATGATCGGGCTGGCCTCGAGTAGATCGAGCGCCTTGCCCTTGGCCATGCCTTCCAGATCGGGAATGTCCACCAAGAAAATGTCGCCTAGCTCTGCCGCGGCACACCAATGTGCCGTGGTGGCACCCACGTTTCCGGCGCCGACAACCGTGATCTTGTGACGCTTCATGACCGCTCCTGATGCTGCGACAATTCCAGAAAACCCCACCCCCCCCCGCGCTACCCTAGGCCCGGATTATTCAAGAACTTCGTCGCGAGGAGTCGAACGTGTTGTGGCTGCCAGGAAAACCGCAATCGGCCCGCGCAGCGTATTGGTGAATACGTGAGTCAGGGGCGATTGCGGTTTGA
>CAYSXM010000739.1:0-2780 GCA_964434905.1 uncultured Pirellulales bacterium
GGGTGCGGATCCCATTTTCTTGGAAAACCATGCGAAGCGTGTTGTGGGTGATTCTCGTGGCAGGGGTAGCGGGTACCTGCCTGGGCGTGGGTCTGAATTTTGCCGATTTGTCGCGGCTGACACGCGCGCGACCGCTGCCCCCCGCCGAGTTGGTAAACGACGCGCGCTTGCCCCCCTTGCCGCCGGCCGATGGCCCCCAGCCCATCGCCGTTGTCGAAGAGTCGACGCACGACTTTGGCGTGATGGAACGCGATGCGAAGAACACCCATGTATTTGTCATCAAGAACTCGGGAGGGTACCCCCTGGTGTTGCGGCAGGGCGACACGACCTGCAAATGCACGATGAGCAAGCTGGCTCAAGAACCTATCGATCCGGGCGAGCAGGCGGACATTACGCTGACCTGGGAAGCGAAGAGCGACTCGGAACAATTTCGGCAAACCGCCGAGATCTTGACCAACGACCCCCAGCGCCCGCGCGTACTGCTGACGATCGAGGGGCGCATCCGCGCTAGTCTGGCGGCCATGCCCCCGACGATCAATTTCAGCGGGATGTTGGAATCCGAGGAGCGCACCGCGACCACGCGGGTGTACACCACCCGGGGGACCGATTTTCGCATTCTCGAGCACAGCTTTTCCGATCCGGCCACTGCCGAAAAGTATTCTGTAGCGCTGGCTCCCTTGTCGCCTGAGGAGCTTCAGCCGTTGGGTTTTAGTGCCGGCTATTTGGTGACGCTCTCGGCCCAGTCGGGGTTGCCCATGGGGGAAATGCGGCAGTCGCTTCTCCTTCACACCAACCTGGAAGGTGCGGCGCCGGTTGAGATTCCTATCTTGGGAGTGGTTGCCGGCCCGGTTTCAGTGATCGGCCGTGGCTGGAAGACTGGTCGCGGTAACCGCGGCATTCTGCAGGTGGGGGCAGTCAAGCGCGGAGAAGTGGTTTCACGTGAACTGAAATTCTTGGTTCGCGGCGAGCGTCGAAAACAGATGAATTTCACGGTCCGTAGCGTTCGCCCCGAAGCGCTGCGCGCCAGCCTTGGAACGCATACCAGTATCAATGAAGACACCGTCGAGCAGGTGCCGCTGGTGATCGAGGTGCCGGCCGAATGCCCCCCCTTTCGCTTGCTGGGCGCGACCGACGTGCATGGCGAACCTATCGACAGTGCCTTCGCTGAAATTGTGGTCGAGTGCGATGACCCTCAGGTCGGGTCCTGGCACGTGATGATCAAACTGGCGGTGGGAGCAGGCTAGCCGGGACGCGCCGCGCGCCGTGTCGTCGATGGGCCCCCCGCGGTGGTGTGGCTATGGTGTGCACAGGGTGGCCCATTCCAGGAGGGAAAGTTCGATGGCCGATCGTCGAGATGGTGCGTTGGGGTTGGGCTTGGCGCTGGTGACCGCGGTCGTGCTGCTGGTTGCGCTGCCTGGTTGCCCCGCGGCGGCACCTTCGGGTTTTTCCCCTGACGACCCCGCGACGAACGGCCCCCCGGGCAGTGCGTTAGCAAGTGCCAGTTTGCCCGCCGGCCAAGAGGCCGCGGCTGCCAGCTATCCGGCGCCCACGGTGCCCTTTGATCCCGTAGCGGTTAACGGATCGATTTTCGAAGGTTGGGAGTCGCCGCTGGTAACGCTCGTTATTACCGGTGAACAAAACGGATATTTCGAACCGTGCGGCTGCACGGGGCGAGAGCAGCAAAAAGGTGGACTGAGTCGGCGCTTCAGCATGCTGGCCCAGCGGCGCGCTGCCGGATGGCCGGTGCTGGCGCTCGACCTTGGGGGGCAGGTGCAGCGATTCGGCATGCAGGCCGAGATCAAGTTCCAACGCACGCTCGAGGCGTTGGCAACCATGAAATATTCGGCGGTCGCATGCGGGCCGTTTGACCTGAAACTTCCCGGCGATGCCCTGTTGTCTGCTGCCCCCCTAACCGGCGACGGCGAGCCATTGCTGGTGGGTGCCAACTGGAAGCTGGCGCTCGACGATACGTTCGTGGCTCCGTATCGCCGTCTGGACCAAGGTGGCCTCCAGATCGGCCTGACCGCAGTCGTCGGCGCCTCGCAACAACAGGAAGTGAACAACCCGGATATCCACTTCGAGGATCCTGTCGAGGCGCTGCGCGCCGTGCTTCCCCAACTGGCCGAATGCGATGTGCGCGTGCTGTTGTCGCACGCTACGATTGCTGAGTCCCAGGCGCTGGCGCGCCAGTTCCCGGAATTCGATATCGTGGTTTCGGCTGGCGGTGCCGACGAACCACCCCGGGAGCCGACCCCCCTCGACAAACTGAACACGTTGTTTGTGGAGGTGGGACACAAGGGGATGTATGCCGCGGTGATTGGGCTGTACGACAATCCAGGGCAGCCGTGGCGTTACCAACGCGTGCCGCTCGACTCGCGGTTCCCCGATTCCGCGGAAATGAAGCGCGCTCTTCAAGACTATCAAGAGCAGTTGCGGCTGACAGGCTTCGAGGCCCTGGTGGGAGTGCCGGGCGTGCATCCACGCGCGCGACCCGATGCGCCCCGGTCGGCAGCATTTGTCGGTGCCGCGCGCTGTGCCAGTTGCCATCAGAATGCATTTGCCAAGTGGCAGCTCAGCAAGCACGCGCACGCCACGGAGAGCCTGGCCAAGGCAGACCCGCCGCGGCAGTTCGATCCGGAATGCATTAGCTGTCACAGCACCGGTTGGCGCGCGCAGGAATATGCACCTTTTGAAACCGGCTTCGTGTCGCTCGAGGCCACGCCGCACCTGGCGGGGAATAGTTGCGAGAATTGCCACGGCCCTGGCGAGGAACACGCGCT
>CAYSXM010000740.1:0-2770 GCA_964434905.1 uncultured Pirellulales bacterium
TAGAACGAGCAATAAGTTGGCTCCGTGCCCAACGCTCGCCAAATGGCCCTGGCGTCCACCCGCTTGTCGGAAACGAATCGCGAGCCAGCGGCCGCGGGCGACGCCGGGGGGGCGAATCGCGGCGCCGGCGCCCCCAGCAAATGGCACAGCGCGGCATAGTATTCGCGGCGCCGGCAGGGCTGGCCGTCGCTAACCAGCCACAAGCTCGGCGCGGCCAGTTGCTCTAGCGCCAATGCAACCACATGCGCGGCATCTTCAACGTGAATTAGATTGAGCCAGCTATCGGGGTCCACCGCGAGGGCCTCTCCGGCCACCAGCGCCGCGCGACGCGGCAGACGACCGGGACCATAGATGCCAGCCAACCGCAAGATGATCGATCGGCTCCCCAGGCGGTGCGCCGTCAGTGTGGCTTCGGCCGCCACGGCCGCTTGTCCGCTTTCGCTCTCGGGCTGTACCGGCGATTGTTCGTCGATCGACTGGCCGTTGGTCTGTGAATAGACACCGGTGGTGCTGATGAACACCAGCTTTTCCAGCGGAGGTAGCGCGTCGAGCACCGCGGACAGACCGGCCACTTGCACCGCGTGGCGCGTGTGGCCGGCGGTGGTATCGTAGCCCACCGCGTACAGCACGCCGTGCAGTTGGGGCAGGGTTCCGAGCACGGCCAAGGTGGTGGGGTGTACCACGTCGCCCACCAGGGGGCGCAGCCCCTGGGCAGCCAGGTGGGTGGCGCGCGCGGCACTGCGTGTCAGAACCCAAACCGTGTCGCCTTGGCTCAGCCAGTGCCGGGCCACGACGGCGCCCAAATAGCCACAGCCCACCACCAAGCGATTCATCACTCGTACTCCGACGCCGGTAACCGACCTGGTACACGAATTCAGTCGTCGAGGCCTAGCGGTTCCGTGGGGCCCAGGGGCCGCGCTTCGAGATAGGCCAAAAGCAAGATGTGCGCGGCCAATTTGTCGATACGCCGACGCCGGCCGCGGCGCGAGACGTCGGCCGCTATCAGCAATTGTTCCGCTTCGTAGGAGGTAAAACGTTCGTCGAACAACTCAACCGGCACCTGGGTGATCTCGCCCAGCCACACGGCAAAGCGGCGGGCCTCGATCGACTTGCCGCTTTCGCGCCCGCTGAGGTGCACGGGTAGCCCCACCACGAATTTCGCGATCGCTTCGTCGCGCGCCAGGCGGCGGAAATGATCGGCATCGCTCTGCGGGGAACGCCGGGTGTAGCTTTCATAGGGGCTCGACAGCCGCTGCTCGGGATCGGTCACCGCCAAGCCGATGCGCACCGTGCCATAGTCGACTGCGGCGATGCGCCCCGACAAGTTCTTCTCGGGCAGGGAATTTGGCTGGTCAGAGGTCACGCTCAGAGGTACTCCCGCCAGCCGCGTTCTTCCAGCAGTTTGACCAGTTGTCGGATCGACTCTTCGTCGTGCTTATTGGCCACCAATGTGGCATCGGGAGTGTGGACCACGATCAGATCGCGCACGCCCAACGTGGCCACCACATGCTGCTCACTAGTCCGCACGATACAACCTTGGGTGGCAACCCCCAAGTGGCGGCCCAGCGTGGTGTTTCCTTGGTCATCGGCGCCGCGGATCCGTGCCGTGGCCTGCCAACTGCCGATGTCATCCCACGAGAACGGCGCTTCGATGACTTGAACTCGCGGCGCGTGCTCGAGTACGGCATAGTCGATGGAAATCGGGCGGATCGCCGCAAATTCTCGGGCAAAGACCTCGGGTTCGTCGGCCAGGCCACGGGCCGCGGCAATGGCGTCGAGCCGGGCGGCCAGTTCGGGTTGCCGGGTGCGCAACTGGTCGACAATGGTCTGGGCTCGCCATACGAAAATGCCGGCGTTCCAATAGAAGCGACCTGTTTCTAGATACGCGCGGGCCGTGGCCAGGTCGGGCTTTTCGCGAAAGCGGGCTACCCGAAACGCCGCCGCGCCCCCTGTCGACCCGGGCAAAGGCGAGCCGCGCTCGATGTAGCCAAAACTTTCGGCCGGGTACGTCGGACGCACGCCGAAGGTGACCAGGGCGTCGGGTTCTTCGGCCACCAGCGCGGCCGCCTGCGACAGCGCCCCCTGAAAGGCCTGGGCGGGCGAGATGACGTGATCCGACGGCATCACGGCCATCACCGCTTGCGGGTCGCTGGCCAGAAGGCGCCAGGCGGCCAGACCCACGCAGGGGGCAGTATCGCGGCGGCAAGGTTCCCCGACAACTGCATCGGCGGCCAATGCAGGCAACTGCGCGCGGACTTCGGAGACCAACGCCGCACTGGTGACCACCAACCGGCGGTCGGAAGGAACGACGTCTCCCAAACGATCGAGCGTGGCCTGCAACATGGTTTGCTCGCCGGCCAGCCGCAGCAATTGCTTGGGCAGCGCGGCGCGGCTTTCTGGCCAGAAGCGGGTACCGGAACCGCCGGCCATGACGACTGCGTGCAACATGAAAACCTCGTTCGATCGCCGGCTAGGGCCACGGTTGCCGAATGGGAAACGTTTTCGACTTGGTGTGGCCGTGGAGACGTGGGGTGCTGTGCATTCGATCGCGATATGACTATTGAAAATATGACGGCGTGTCGACGCGCGTGCCTGGCAACACTCGCTGTGCAAGCTGTGTTGGATCGAGCGCGAAGCGGGGGCTGATTTCGACCGCCATGTCGTCGGCCACGATGGCACCCGCCGCGCGCAACCAGGCGCGGGCCAGGGCGACCATGGCGCGCTGTACCGCCTGGGGCGTGTCGCGCGGGGCGCCGGGGGCGTTTTTGAC
>CAYSXM010000741.1:0-2761 GCA_964434905.1 uncultured Pirellulales bacterium
CTTGCGACTCGCCTTGCGCACCTGGCGAAAGGCCGGCAGATAGAACTGCGTCTGAAAGTCGTCGTCCAGCGCCGTGGTCAAGCGCTTGATGTAGTTGTCGATATTCGCCGTGTGGGCTCGCGTGCCCTCGAGCAGTTCGATGTTTTTCTCTTCGTGCTCGGCGATCAGCATGTCTAGAAACTTCTTGTGGTCCAGCGGCCGCCGCGAGTCGCGGGCAATCTGATCGGCCGCGTTCACCGCCGCCACGACCTCGAACATCTGCGAGAACCCCTGCTCCACCTCGCGCAGCTCGTCGGCAACCTCTCGCAATTCCGGCGAAAGTGCTCCCGGAGCCGACTCGCCCGGCAGCGGCTCCAGAAACGCCAGGATCTCGAGCTTGACCGCTTGCCACTTCTCGAACGCATCGTGAAACGCGACATCGCCATCGGCCAAGACCGCGATCACGTTCTGCAACTTGGCCACCAACATGTTCCCGCGTGCCGCCACCTCGCGCGACAAGCCAGCCAATTCCCGCATCATTACCGCCAGCTTGATCTTTGC
Source organism: uncultured Pirellulales bacterium (assembly GCA_964434905.1). GTDB lineage: Bacteria > Planctomycetota > Planctomycetia > Pirellulales > CAYNRE01 > CAYSXM01. Next base: position 541 of record CAYSXM010000741.1, read on the forward strand.
TTCAATGATTTGTTGTGCGTCATCGGGATGGACCTTCGTTTCGATCCTCGCGCCGGCCTTCCAGGCAAGCAAGCGATCGAGCTGGTCGCGCGTGAGCATCGGTTCGAGCTTGTCGCACACTTCGTGGACATATAGCCGTACTTCCTCCACCTCACGGTGAAGTGCGTGGCGAGAATCCACATCGTCGATCGCCAGTACGCCATTCGACGCAAGCCGGAAATGAACCTGGTACGTCTGATTGTCGCCGCCACGAAAAGTGCGAAACGAGAAATCGCCGTTCGCCTCGTTATTGCCCGTTGCCCAGTTTGTGAGATCCACCGTCCGATTGACTGCTGTCGACGCGGACCCGATCGAGTTGTCGATATCGCGAAACACTTCTCGTAGTACGCTCTCAAGCGGCTTGCTGAGAATCTGTTCGTCTAGCAATTGCGAGATTGCCGTCCCTAGCCGCGATGCTACGGCGCTGTTGATGTTGCCCTGACTGGCCATCAACGCAGGTTGGGCAGCGATATACCATGTTACATACTTAGTTACCACGCTGCCGAATGCCTGTTGCGCGGCATCCTCTACCGAGCGATACCACGCGCCCCCCCATTTCTCCAAGCGGGCTTGTTGCTCCTGGAACCCGCGCACCGTAGTCTCCAATCGCTCTGCTGCGACCACCACCCGTTGTCGGCCAATGGCTAGTTGCTTTCGCACCTTGTCCAGCTCACTGGCCGCGTTTTCTTCATCTGCCCGCGCCTTCTCTAGTTCCGTCTTGTAGTTCCCCAGCCGTTCCTCGATGATCGCCCGCTCGACCACGCGCTGCTTCAACTCCAATTCCGTGATCAGTTGGCTGCGGAAAATCTGCGCCAGCCGCACGAACTCGCGCTGGATCGGCGTCATCGTGTCGTCGCCCGCCACCTCCGCGTCGAAGAAGCCTGCCAGCGACTGGAACCGCGCGTTCGGCGCCAACAGCACCAGCCGGGTGCAACAACCCCCACGCCGGCCCCCCGCCTCGAAGTAGTTGATCTCCGCTTCGGGCAGTTGCGTGTCGACCATGTTGCGGAACTCTTGCAAGATTTCTTGCCGGGTGTCGTTCTTGGCCAGCGCCAACAAGAACAGCGCGCTCGAAAGGCTGGTGGTGTCCATCGAGTGCAGCGACAACAGTTTGTTGCCCGTCTGCAGAAACTCTGACTCCATCGCTTGCAGTTCCGCGATAAAGTCCTTGCCGAAGAAGGCGTACAGATACTTCTGGTCGCGGAAGCCCTGGGTCCCTTCCTCGCAGTTGGGATAGATTTCGGTCTCGGCCAGTTGCGCCCGCCGGCTCGCCACCAGTACCACCGCCTTGCGCAGCATTTCCGCCGACTGCACGGTCAAGAACCGCGAGTGGTCGATGTAGTCTTGAATCTTGCTCGACACAATCTCCATGCGCCGGGCGTGCTCGCCATTCACCTGGGCCGTATGCACCGCCACGCGCACTTGCCCCACGGGCGAATCGATCTGGTTGATCATGGTGCGAATTTTGTTCACGCCCCGCAGCGGCCCGCGAATCTGGATCAACCCCTCGCCAATCACCGAGACCGAACACTGCTGCACCGGGTCGATGCTCTGCGGCTGGCCAGGCACATAGGTATCTGGGTCTTCGTGTGCCGCGGCCACCTCGCGGCGAAATTGTTCCTCCCGCGCGCGGTCCTCGTGAAACTGTGCACGTTGGGTTTGCTCGTTGGCCTCGGCTTCCTTCGACCGCAGCGCCTGGATCCTCTCCCGCGTGCGGTGGATGTGCTCCATGGCGTTGTGGAAAACCTGGCGGGCGGCGTCGTGTGCTGAGTTCGCTCGGTTCATCTGGTCTTGGAGGGAGTCGATGCTTGATTGCAAATCCGCTCTCGTGGTTGCGAGCGCCAGGTTGTGGGCAATAGCGGCATCAATCTCGGCTTGGTTCGCTGGTCCGGTAGCCCCTGTCCCCGTTGTGTTTGTGATGGGGTCCGGCACCTTGACCGGCTGCTGTACCGCCGAGTGCCCGGTGAGTCGACGCCCGAGGCGCCCGGCGACCAGGCGTTCTGGGTCGCCCAGGTGACGGTCGAGCAGCCCGACCGGCTGACCTGGGAGGTCGAGAGCGGCGACTGGACGGTGGTGCTGATGAACGCCGACGCCAGCCGCGGTGTCGATCTCGACGCCCGCCTGGGCATCAAGGTGGACTTCCTGCTGCCGGGCCTCATCGGCCTCATCGCCTTCGGGCTCG
>CAYSXM010000742.1:0-2759 GCA_964434905.1 uncultured Pirellulales bacterium
CCCCTTCGGACAACAAGTTCGCGGCCCTGAATTCCGCGGTCTGGTCGGGCGGCTCGTTCATCTACGTACCCAAGGGCGTGAAGGTAGAATTCCCGCTGCAAGCCTATTTTCGGATCAACGCCGAGAACATGGGCCAGTTCGAACGCACCTTGATTATCGTCGACGAAGGAGCCCAGATTCACTACGTCGAGGGCTGCACGGCGCCGATGTACAGCACCGAAAGCCTGCATTCGGCGGTGGTGGAAATCGTGGTCAAGAAACACGCTCGAGCGCGATATACCACCATCCAGAATTGGGCGAACAACATTTACAACCTGGTGACGAAGCGCGCGGTGGCCTATGAAAATGCCACCATGGAGTGGGTCGACGGCAACCTGGGTAGCCGGCTGACGATGAAGTATCCAGCGGTGTACATGATGGAACCCGGCGCGCGCGGGGAAATCCTGTCGATCGCCTTCGCGTCGGCTGGCCAACACCAAGACGCCGGAGCCAAGGTGGTGCATTGCGCACCCCACACGTCGAGCCGGATCATCTCGAAGTCGATTTCAAAAAATGGCGGTCGGGCTAGCTACCGCGGCCTGGTCAAGGTGGCTCACGGCGCACGGAAGTCGAAGTCGAATGTCGTTTGCGATGCCCTGATTCTCGACCCCCGCAGCCGCAGCGACACCTATCCCTATCTGGAAATCGACGAGCAAGACGTGATGATCGGCCACGAGGCCAGCGTCTCGCGAATTGGTGAAGAACAATTGTTCTATCTGCGAAGTCGAGGCCTGACCGAGCCCGAGGCCAGCACGATGATTGTCAATGGCTTCATCGAGCCGTTGGTCAAGGAATTGCCGATGGAATATGCCGTGGAAATGAACCGGTTGATCGAACTGCAGATGGAAGGCTCGGTGGGTTAGAGCACAGGCTGTATTGCACGTCGGTGCTGCGTCACCCAGTCTGCGGTCGCACGCGGTGGGTCGAATCGCCTGAAGATACACCCGCGCCGGTTCCGCGTACCGCGGAGCGAGGACGCCGCTGTCCGTTTCCTTTCTTCCTTCCGCTTCGTGCCGATCGGTGTTCGTGTTGTCCCTTTGGCCAATGAACTGCTGAGTGAATGCTTGATGACCGCCACGCTTGCCCCGGCTGGGTTGACCCCTACGGACTTCGCCACGTTTCTGGCCACACGCCATGAACCCGCTTGGCTGCTTGACCAGCGCCGCGCCGCTTGGCAGCGCTTCGAGGAGTTGCCCTGGCCCTCGTCGGCCGACGAAGAGTGGCGACGAACCGATGTGCGAATGCTGCGTGTGGAGCAGTTCGGATTGCCGACCGAGCTATCCGGCAGCGCACCCCATTTGCCGGCGCTTTTGCGCCAGGGCGTCGATCTGGGGGGAACGTTCGCTTCCTGGAACAGTCAGCCGGTCAAGGCCGTGCTCGATCCTCGTTGGGCGGCGCGCGGCGTGTTGTTCGGCAGCCTCGACGCGCTGGTCCAGTCGCACGGCGACCTCGTTGCCGCGCACCTGGGCCAGGCACACGCGGCAGGTTACGACCGCTTCGCCGCGCTGCAAGCTGCGTGCTGGTCGGGGGGGTGTTTGTTGTACGTGCCACGCGGAGTGGTCGTAGATCAGCCGCTGCACACCCTGGCTTTGCTCTCGGGAAGTGGCGTCGATCTTGGTCGCACATTGGTCGTTTTGGAGGAAGGTGCCGAAGCCACGTTGCTTTCCGAAACAGCCAGCGGTGATGACCCCGGCCTGCACTGCGGAGCCGTCGAACTGCTGCTCGCGCCCGGCGCACGGTTGCGCTACGTCAATTTGCAAAACTGGGGCCGCGGGGTGTGGCACTTTTCACACCAGCAGGCAAACGTGGGGCAGGGGGCGGCCCTGCAGTGGACCATCGGCGCCCTAGGGTCACGGCTGGCCAAAGTAAACCAGCACGTGATGTTGTCGGGACGCGACGCCGAGGCCCAGGTGAACGGCGTGATGTTTACCGAAGGGCGCCAGCACCTGGCCTATCACACTCTGCAGCATCACACGCACGAGCACGGTCGGAGCGACTTGCTGTACAAGGGGGCACTGCAAGACCATTCGCGGCTGGTGTGGCGCGGCATGATCAAAGTGGATCCCGCAGCGCAAAAAACCAATGCCTATCAACGCAACGACAACCTGATGCTGTCGGAGGACGCACGCGCCGACTCGATTCCCGGTCTCGAGATCGAGGCCGACGACGTACGCTGCACCCACGGCGCCACGGCGGGCCGGGTCGACGACGAGCAAGTTTTTTACGCTCGCTGTCGCGGACTGACGCGCAACGAAGCCGTGCGAATGATCGTGGCGGGCTTCTTTCAACAGGTTTTTGACCGAATCACCATTGAAAGCGTGCGTGATGCGCTGGCCGATGCGATCGGGCGCCGGATTCGTAACTACGACTAAGCCCGGATTGTCCGTGAGCTTCGTCGACAGGAATCTGCGTTATCCCAGTACTTTCGGATACCGGCGGGGGGCCGATAATGGTTCTCCACAGGAGGTCCGAACGATGGATGATACCAAGGTCATGGAGTCCGGCAAACGTCGGACGTTCAGCGACGAATTCAAGCAAGACGCGGTGCGTTTGATCACGGCTGAGAAGTACATCCTTACGCCGCCCGCAGGGCCGGGCAACGAGCACTGGGCTGCCCCCACCAGCGCCCTCCAGCAGCCGCCACCACCACCCACAGAAAGCAGCTTCAACATGGCCAACTGGGTGCCCGTGGCCAACGTGGGCGACTTGCCCGATCCCGG
>CAYSXM010000743.1:0-2758 GCA_964434905.1 uncultured Pirellulales bacterium
GGAGGGTGGGCGCCCGCTACTGGCGCAGATTTCCAACCAAGTGTGTGCCGCCTGGGGTTGAACGGCATGGAAGCCCGTGACTCACGTATTCACCAATACGCCCCAGAGCACTGGCAAAGCCAGTGGCACACAACGTGTGGATTCGACGGCACAAGTTGATGGCAAATGAAAAAGGAACGTCTCGTCTGGCCCAGGCCTGACCTACAAAACGTACACTGCCGTCAAGTTGAACAGCCAAGGCGATTGATTTCGACCCGCGGGTCTTGGGCGAGCCATGGTCGTCGAATTGCCGACCGCGCCGTGATGGGGATAATGTGTGTTGCCCGGCCGAGGACTCGGTGCCGCGATCTGGTCGAGCGGAAACGGCGAAATCGTCGGGTGGCAGCAGGCACCCCGGCGCACGTCTGTGTCTGGAAAAGGAATCGAACAATGCGCAGAGGCAGGCGGATGTACAAACCCACTTGGTTGCAGCGCGCGCTACCGACCAAGCACGGTCGACCGTGGTCGGGGTCCGCGGCGTGGCTGGCGTGCTTGGCTGGCTTGGGAGCATGGTACCCTGCGGCGGTGGCTCGCGCGGCAGACGCCGGGATCAAGCGACCGAATCTGGTGGTGATGATGACCGACGACCAGCGATGGGATTCGTTGGGTTGCGCGGGGAATGCCGTGCTGCGGACGCCACATCTCGATCGCCTGGCGGCCGAGGGCCTGCGGTTTCGCAACATGTTCGTGACCAACTCGCTGTGCGCGCCGAGCCGAGCCACGTTGCTCACCGGGCAATATTCGCACACCCACGGAGTGATCGACAACAAGCGGCGGCGCCTGGCGGTCGATCGGCCGCTGGTGAGCGATCGCTTGCGCGCGGCGGGCTATCGCGTGGCCTTTTGTGGCAAATCACACGTCGAAGGCGCGCTGCGCGATCGAGAATGGGATTATTACTTCGGGTTCAACGGGCAGGGAGAATACCACCATCCGCAAGTGGCCGAAGGAGTTTCCGGACCGGATGTGACCTACCAAGGCGCGTATATCGACGACCTGGTAACCGACAAGGCTCTGGGTTGGCTGGCATCGTTAGGACAGGCAGAGCCATTTTGTTTGTTCCTGTGGTTCAAGGCGCCCCATCGCAGTTGGCAGCGTGCACGGCGACATCACGATTTGTTTCGCGACGTGGTGTTGCCCAAGCCCGACACCTATGACGATGACCTGCGGGGTTTTCCTGGCAAGCCGCGCGCGTTTGCCGAAGCCGACAACAAGATTGGCGATTTCATCGATGTGCGTTCACTGGAAAGCATGGTGAAGGACTACTATGCCACGCTCACGGCGGTGGACGAAAATGTGGGGCGCGTTCTGGCTTGGTTGGATACGAGCGGCAGAGTAGCCGACACGGCGGTGCTGTTCACTTCGGACAACGGCTTTTTTCATGGTGAGTGGCGTGCTTTTGACAAGCGCTTCATGCACGAGCCATCGATTCGGGTACCGCTGCTGGTACGTTATCCTCGGCGCTGTGCTCCCGGCCAGACCGACGATCACCAGGTGTTGAACGTCGACTTGGCACCGACGCTTTTGGAACTAGCCGGGGTGGAACACGACAACAGCATGCACGGCAGAAGTCTGGTGCCGCTGCTGGCGGGCGAATCGCCCGCCTGGCGCGAAGACTGGCTGTATGAATACTACGAGTATCCCGGTCCGCACAGTGTGCGGAAGCAGCGTGGGGTGCGCAGCGACCGATATAAGCTGATTCACTACTACGAGGACCCGCAGGAATTCGAACTGTACGACCTGGTGAACGACCCGGGAGAGCGTCATAACCTGGCCGGTGACCGGGCCTGGGCCATGGTTCAGGAAGCCCTGTTGCAGCGGATTGAGGCACTGCGCCGGGAGACGGGCGACCCGGCCTTGATCGACGAAGCGACCCGAGGGGGGTAATCTTTACACCATGGCAACGAACCCGAGCAAAGTCGGCGGTGCGAGAAAGTTCGCGGGGCAGTGGCCCCTGGTGGCCCTGCTATGGGCGGTGTGGCTTGCCGCTGGCACGGGGGTCACCTCGCCATCGAGTGCCGCCGACAAGCCGCTAGGCGCCGGGCCGGCCAGCGCGGCACCCGCCCCCTCGTCCGAGCAGATCGCGGCGATGATCGTCCAGTTGGGCCACGACGATTTTCAGCGTCGGGAACAGGCGCAGGAGGCGTTAGCGGCTTGGGGGTTCGCGGCCTTCGACGCGCTGGCCGAGGCGGAGCAGCACGCCGACTTGGAGATTGCCTCGCGGGCGCAGTACCTGGTTCGGCTGATGCGCGTGGAGTGGATACAACGCGGCGACTCGCCGATGGTCAAGCGATTGCTAACAGAGTACGAAGCGCTCGATGAACGCGAGCGCCTGTTGCGGATCAACCAACTGGCAAACCTGGCCGAAGACGAAGGCCTGGCGGCGCTGTGCCGGCTGGTGCGGTTCGAGCGCGGGGCCGCTTTGGCCAAGCAAGCGGCGCTTGAGGTCTTGGACCACGCTCCGCGCGACGACGACCTGTGGCAACGACGCGCGGCGACGATCGCCGAGCACCTGGCCACTAGCCCTCGGTCGCCCGCAAAATGGTTGCGCACCGAAATGCTCTCGCGCAGCGATTTAGCTGCCGCCGCGACGGGCTGGGCCGAGGCCGTGGATGAGGAATTTGCCACGCTGGAGCAATTTCCCGACGAGTCAGAGAGTGATTTCCTGATGTTGCTATTGCGCAAGCAAGTCGACGTGCTGCGCGCGCTGGGCCGCGGCGAC
>CAYSXM010000744.1:0-2755 GCA_964434905.1 uncultured Pirellulales bacterium
AGACGATTCACCACTACGACACCTATGTGCCGCTGTTGCCCGACTACGAGGTGCGCCGCACTTGGCAGCAGGCGGTCGACCTGGTGATCGAGGCACTGGCCCCCTTGGGACGAGAGTATGGCGACGTGCTGGCCCCCGGGCTGACCGGGCGGTGGTGCGACCGGTACGAGAACCAGGGCAAGCAAAGCGGTGCGTTCAGTTCGGGCAGCTACGACGGCGATCCTTACATCTTGATGAACTATCAGCCCGAGGTGCTCGACCACGTTTTCACCTTGGCGCACGAGGCGGGTCACTCGATGCACAGTTATTTATCGGCCAAGCACCAACCGTACGCCTATTACGGTTACACCATTTTCGTCGCCGAAGTGGCCAGCACCTTCAACGAGCAACTGTTGAGCCAGCACTTACTCGATCGCGCCGCCACTCCGGAAGAGCGGGCCTATTTGATCAATCGCGAGATCGACGCCATTCGCGGCACGATTGTGCGGCAAACGATGTTTGCAGAGTTCGAGCGCGCGACCCACGCCCTGGCCGAAGCCCACGAGCCCTTGACCGTCGAACGGTTCAAAGCGGTCTATGCCGAGCTGTTGACGGCCTACTTCGGACCGCGTTTCGCGCTGGACGACGAGTTGCAACTGGAGTGTTTCCGCATTCCGCATTTCTACAATGCGTTTTACGTGTACAAATATGCCACCGGCATGTCGGCCGCGCTGGCTTTGGCCGACCGCGTAACCCGCGGTGGACCGGCGGAGCTAGCAGCCTATTTGGGGTTCCTGCGCGGTGGATGCTCGAAATACCCGCTCGATTTGTTGCGCGATGCAGGCGTCGACATGGAACAGCCACGCGCGGTGGAAACCGCGCTCGATCGGCTAGAGCGACTGGTCGGCGAGCTCGACGAATTGCTGTGAACCGTTGCCAGGTGGACCTCGCGTGGCAGAGCCGCACACCGAAACCTGGTCGGATGCCTGGGTACTGACCGGTCCCACCGCGGCGGGCAAGACCGCCATCGCCCTGGAATTGGCCGACCGCGCGCCGGTCGAGATTCTCTCGCTCGACTCGATGGCCGTGTATCGCGGACTCGACCTGGGCACAGCCAAACCGACTCCAGCCGAACAAGCCCGAGCGCCACACCACCTGTTGGACCTGGTCGATCCGCACGAAGAGTTTAGCCTGGCCTGCTATCTAGAAGCCGCGGCCCAGGCCGTGGCCGGCATTCGCCAGCGCGGCCGACGACCGCTGTTTGTCGGCGGCACTCCGCTGTACTTGCGGGCGCTGTTGCGGGGTGTCGATCCGGGCCCCGCCGCCGATCCACAATTGCGCGCGCGGTGGCGCGCACGGATTGCGACCGAAGGAGCGTTGGTGCTGTGGTCGCACCTGGCACACATCGACCCCGTCGCTGCCTCGCGGCTGCACCCCAGCGACACCAAACGGCTGATCCGCGCGGTCGAGGTATTTGAACTGACCGGCCGCCGGATTTCCGAGTTGCAGCGCCACGCCACACCGCGTGCAGTCGATCAGCGACCCCTGGTTTGGCTGCTCGATTGGCCGCGCGAGCTTCTGGCCCAGCGCATCGATCAACGTGTGGAGGCCATGTTCCAAGGCGGCCTGGTCGACGAGGTGCGCCGGCTGCGCGACGCGGGTGGCACCTTGGGGCTTACCGCGCGGAGTGCGGTGGGCTATGGCGAGGTGGGGGAGTTCCTGGCGGGCCAGATCGGGCTTGAGGAAGCCATGGCCCGCGTCCAGCGCCGGACCCGGCAGTTCGCCAAGCGGCAGCGCACCTGGTTTCGTGGTCTGACCGAGTGCCAGCCGGTGGCGATGGCGACGAGATCGTCACCGAGCCAGGTGGCTGAAGAGCTGTTGCGCGGCCTCGGCCGGCCGTGACCACTCGGCGCAATTACCGCATGGCGCGGTGCGCGGCAGGCCGCTATCCGCGAGGCTTTTTGTTCTTCAGCAGGCGTTCGAGTTGTTCGGCGCCGGCGCGGACCCCTTCGAGGCCTGGGTTGAGCCGCAGCGCGCGGCGCAAGCACTCCAAGGCGCTGACTTCTTCCCCCAGTTGCAAATGGCACTGCGCCATGCCGGCGGCCGCGTCGAAATGATAGGGGTTGATTTCCAGTGCTTCTTGGCAATCGGCAATGGCCTCGCGTGGCCGCCCCAGGCTGTACATGGCAATGGCACGTTGATTCCAGGCTTCGGCGATCCAGGGTGCGGTGCGAATCATTTCACGTGCCAGATGAGCGGCGGCGCCGAAATGCTGCGTGGTGTTGCGCCGACAGATGGCCGCCAGTTGTTGCTGCTGGGAATCGTCGCCGATGCGCCGCCAGCACTTGCGAATGCCATCCTCCGCGAGCAATCGCGCGTGCCGGTCGTGATCGTGCAGCGCTCGCCCGAACACCGCATTCAGTTCGTAGTCACCAAGAAAATCCAGCGCCATCAGCGCGCCGCGGCGAGCCGGCACCGGGCCCGACTCGGCCAAGCGCGCCAAACTGCCCAGGGTATACCGCAGCGAAACGCGTTGAATAAACCGCGCGGTATCGGGGTCGCGCAAGTACGCGGCATAATAGTCGGTGACCGCAGCGGTTCGCTGTTCGTAAGCCACGAGGAGATCATTCCGCTGGCGCCATCGCTCGCGGCCGGCCAGAACACTAGCCGACCGGCGCGTAACAAGCCTGCAGTTCCAGTGTAATTACCCGCCCGCAAGCTACTAGTGGAGCGTCAACCCAGCTTGGCTGGGTGACGCGGAACGACCCCCGAACCC
>CAYSXM010000745.1:0-2746 GCA_964434905.1 uncultured Pirellulales bacterium
GCCCCACTCGAGCGAAACGGCGAATGCGGCCCGCTGTTCCCCCGGTTTGGATCGCACTAGCGTCGCCAACGAGGCCGCCGTGTTGTCTCCAGCCATGTGGTCGGCCGGCGCCGCCAGTGCGGCACCGGGCCAGCACGACCGCGAGACGAACGCAGCGGCGGTCACAGCGCCTGACGGCCCGATCTTTACGTTGCCACCCGTGCAGCCTCGCGGCGAGCAACCAGCGGCGGCGATGAACTTGCCAGGCACGCTGCCGCACCCCGCCGATTGGTCACGCGGAAGCGAACCCACGGCACAAGGCCACATAGTTGGTGTTCGTTCACGAGCTGAGTCGGCGCGTGCCCCGGAACATACAGCGCAACTCGATCGGATCGATCCACTTCCGGTCGCGTCTAGTACCTGGCCAGGTAACTAACCGATGTCGCTCGACCGCGTGTTCATTCGAGCCTATGCCAAAGGTGAGCCGGTTCCGGTCTCGGCCGCCGACCGTTCTTGCGCCAACGCGACACCGCAGGCACCGGGCCACACCACGCGGTCGGGCCAGTTCGGCGAGTCCGCCCCGCCTGGCAGGTTCAAGGACATCCAACGAGTTGATTCCAGCCACGCCGGTGTATTTGCCCCCGCGAGTGCTCGATTCGTGCCGCTCGCGGGCGTGCCCGCGAACGATGCCCTGGCGTTGTCGTCGCGGAGCGATAACTCTGGCGGAGCAACCGACGGTCGAGAACCTCCAGTCGAGTCGGACCCAAGTGTTCGCCCGAATGCCGTTCCGTTGTCGAGCGTAGCGAGCTGGCAAACCGAGGTGGCGCCTTGGGAAGCAGCCTGGCAGGTCGACAAGTTCCATTGGCCCGCGGTGTGCGATCGCCTGCAACGGAGAATGAGCGCGCAGTTGGACCACGTGGCCGAGCACCTGAGGGTATTGGCACACCAGGGACGACGAGTCATGGCCGTCTGCAGTGCACGTCGCGGCGAGGGTCGCAGCACGCTGAGCCTGGCTTTGGCGCGGCAATTGGCCCAAGACGGCACGGAAGTGGTGCTGGTCGACGCGGACTTCACGCAGCCATCGCTCTCGGCGCGGCTTGGCCTTTCACCCACGGTGACGAGTTCCGACTTACTGTCGGGCAGTGCCCCGCTGGCTGAAACACTGGTCGAATCGCTGGCCGACCGTCTGACGCTGTTACCGAGCATGGCCGGCATGTCCGATCTGGAACCCGCGGCGGCGGCCACCTGGGAGACGGCACTGAGCGAATTGCGCCGGCGATACAACTGCGTGGTGCTGGATGTGCCCCCGGTCGCGGAATCGATGAGTCGAGGGCGTACGAGGCTGCCCGGATGGTGGTTACAAGTCGATGCCGCGTTGGTAGTGCACGATATGCGATCTAGCGAACCGGCGGGCGATCAGACAGCGAGCTGGTTGCGAAGCGCAGGGGTCGAGCCTTGGGGTGTGATCGAGAACTTTGCGGCCTGAGCGGTTGTCGCGAGGTACAATTCGCGCTGGGGGAGGGAGCCGTTTGCATGTACGAGGCCTACTGGCAACTAACTCGGCGCCCATTCGACGATGGTGACCTGGCGGGCTACTATCCCACGGAATCCCACCAAGGCGCGTTGTTGAAGCTGCGCTATGCCCTGGAAACCGGGGGCGTGGCGGTGTTGGCCGGAGAGTCGGGCGTAGGCAAGACGCTCTTGGTGGCATTGTTGCGACGTCAACTGGGCAACAAGCTGTTTCCCACAGTGATGTTGCAGTTCCCGCAACTTCGCCCTGCTGAAATGTTGGCTTATTTGGCGGATGAATTCGGAGCGCCGGCTGAACCAGGAACGGGTGCCGATCGGCAGGTTCGACGTTTGGAAGGCTACTTGCGGAAAAATTCCGCGGCGGGCCATACAGCACTTGTGATCGTGGATGAAGCGCAGTTGCTGCCTGCGCCCGATTCGCTGGACACACTTCGACTGCTGCTGGGGCTGAACCACGAGGGGCGTGCTGCGCTCCTTTTGTTGCTGGTGGGGCAACCCGAGCTATTGGTTACTCTCGACCGGCTGGGCGATTGGGAGAGCCGGTTGCGGGTCAAGTGTTTGCTGCGACGACTGACCTTGGAAGAGACGGCCAGCTATCTCAGTCATCGATTGGCCACGGCCGGTTGCCGTCGCACCATCTTTAGCAGCGATGCAATGGAATCGATCTACAGTCTTTCGCAGGGGGTGGCCCGGCGAATCAATCGCCTGGCCGATCTGTCGCTGCTGGTGGCCTATGCCGAAGACCGGTCGAGCATCGACGGACGGCACGTGGAAGCCGTGGCCGCGGACCTGGTCCAAGTCGGAACGGAATAGAACGGCACCCCTCCAACATTAGTGTCCGACCTTAACGCCGTTCATGGATCCTTAAGGGAGCCAGCCCTACGGAACTGCAGACATTCAGGCCGATCCGGCCATGTCGCAGCGCCTTCGACGGAAAGTGCACGTTCTTGCTCGAGCGTGGCAGGGGAGCGAGCGGTGGCCAGACCTCACCGATTGTGCTGGCCATTCCGATTGCGCGGCCTGTTCGGTCGCTCCTCGCGACCATGCGCAGGGAGGATGTTATCACCACGCGGCGGGGCGGAATAGATGGTTCTAAGCTTCCCTATGCCGAAATTGCATGCCGCGATTCGGTGTTCCGACTCTGCGATCCGGCACCGGAGAAACTGATCATGTTGGGCAAGTCGTGTCGTGTACTTGTGGTCGACGATTCAGCGCTGCTGCGAGAACGTGTTGCAGG
>CAYSXM010000746.1:0-2745 GCA_964434905.1 uncultured Pirellulales bacterium
CGCGGACAGGTGACCGTGAACCGCCAAACCGCCATGGTGCGCAATGTGGCCGCGGTGCTCGACGGCGCGGGACCTCACGGCGAGGAAACCATCGTCGTCGGGGCTCACTACGACCATTTAGGGCACGGCGGCAATGGTTCGCTGGCCCCTGAATCTTCCGACATTCACAACGGTGCCGATGACAACGCCTCGGGCGCGGCGGCGCTGCTCGAAGTGGCCCGGGCCCTGGCCAACCGGCCTGAAAAGCTGCCGCGGCGCGTGGTGTTTGTGGCCTTTACCGGGGAAGAGCGCGGGCTGCTGGGCAGCGCGCACTATGTACGACATCCTGCCGTGCCGCTGGAACAGACCGTCGCGATGCTCAACATGGATATGGTCGGCCGGCTCGAAGGTGAGAAACTGATCGTGCACGGCACCGGCACCGCCGCCGAGTTCGACCCGCTGCTAGACCAGCTCAATCAACGCCACGGGTTCACGTTTTCGCGACAGCCCGGCGGCTTCGGCCCCAGCGACCATTCGTCGTTCTATGCCAAGCAGATTCCGGTATTGCATTTCTTCACGGGCACCCACGCCGATTATCACCGTCCGAGCGACGACGTGGAGAAACTGAACGTGCCGGGTATGCGCCGCATTGCCGAACTGGTTACCGAAATGACCCAGGCCCTGGCCACCGTGGAAGAACGCCCGATCTATCTGGCCACCGGACATGGGGCGACCCTGGGGGGCGACGCCGATCGACCGTATTTCGGCAGCGTGCCCGACTTTTCTCAAGACCAACCCGGCTATGCGCTGAGCGGCGTTACGCCCGACAGCCCAGCGCACAAGGCAGGACTGCAGGCAGGCGACATCCTGGTTCGGTTGGGAGAAAGCAAGATTGGCAATCTCGAGGATTTCGACAGCGCGCTACGCAAATACAAGGCCGGGGACAAGGTACCGGTGGTTGTCGAGCGGGCAGGTGTCGCCGTGGAATTGGAAGTGACGCTCGAACCACCGCGTTAGCCGCCCGTTGAAGCGTTCGACGCGCCTGCGTCATCGCCTGGATGCGAAGGCAAAATCGCGACGCGAGCCGTGCGGCGCTGCGCTCCGCGCGTGGCGAGGTTGAATAATGCCACGACGGAATCCTTCAACCAACTGCCAGCTTCTCGAACAGCACATGGTCACCAATACGGGGTCGGCCCCCAGGCCAGGTTGGGAAAATTGCCGCCAGCCTTGGGCAGCCCAACGGGCGCGGGGTTACCACCTAACCAGGTTGTCTCCATCGACTTGCGGCGTGCTAAATCTGGTCTTTACGTCGCCGGGGGTTCGCGGCAGAATACGCCGCCCATTCGGTCCCCGGGCAATGTCCGTAGTGGCATGGTTGCCGCTCGGGCGCGGGAACGGCGTGGGTTCACGGGTTATCTCGGCCAGCATGCGGGATAGCTAGAATCGGCGGTCTCGAATCCGAGAGCAAGGAGCGCTCGCAGTGAAACTCAGCTCAAATTGGGCCACCTTGGTGGCCGCAGCGATGGTGGTCGGGTTCGGAGCAACGCCGGTCCAGGCACAGGGCCCGGCCGCCACGCCGGCCGTGGCTGGTGCACCGCGGATTGCTGTCCTCGATCTGAATTACATCTTCAAGTCGCACGAGCGCTTCAAGGCCGCTAAAGACGACTTGCAACACGACGTGGTCCAGGCCGAGGAGGAGTTGAAGCAAAAACGCGACGAAATCCGTCGCATGGCTGAACAGCTCGAGCAATACAAACCTGGCAGCCCGGAATACAAGCAGCTCGAAGCCACGCTGGCGGGACGCCAAGCCCAGATTTCGGCCGACGTGCAACTGAAGAAAAAGGAGTTCATGCAGCAAGAGGCCAAGATTTATTTTCAGGCCTATCAAGAAGTGCTCGACGAGGTGCGCTATTACGCTAGCCGTCAGCAAATTTCCATGGTGCTGCGAATCAACGACGAGGCCGTCGATCCCAATGACCCCCAAGCCGTGCTCGACGAGCTGAAGAAATCGGTGCTGTTTCACGACGCGAATATCAATATCACCGCCGTGATTCTCGACGCGGTGAACCGTCGTGGCGCCACGCCGCAACAGGTCGGTGCACGTGGTGCTGCTCCGCCGCAGCGCGGTGCACCGGGGCCGGCCGCGCCTGCCAACGCAGCGCCGCGTACCGCACGACCACCGCAAGCACCCGGGCAGCCCGTGCCGCGGTAGTCATTCAAGGTCAGTTGGCTATTGCAAATCTTTCATCGCCGGGACGCAGGCGGGCAGCATCCGACCCGCTCAGCGTCCCCCAGCCTGTCGGCGGCGGAGCATGCTCACCATGCGACCTCAGCAAACTCTGGCGGCGCCGGTCACGGTGCGCGGATTCGGCTATTGGAGCGGACAA
Source organism: uncultured Pirellulales bacterium (assembly GCA_964434905.1). Taxonomy (GTDB): domain Bacteria; phylum Planctomycetota; class Planctomycetia; order Pirellulales; family CAYNRE01; genus CAYSXM01. Next base: position 2,367 of record CAYSXM010000746.1, read on the forward strand.
GACGTCTTGGTAGAGCTGCGTCCGGCGCAAGCCGACACCGGCGTCACGTTTGTGCGCCGCGACTTGGGTACTGCGGCGCGCATCGCCGCGGCAATTCCCCAACGTGTCGAAACCCCTCGCCGCACCACGCTGCGGCGCCACGGCGCCGCCGTGGAAATGGTCGAGCACCTGATGGCGGCACTCGCGGGCCTCTGCATCGACAATTGCGAGGTCTGGGTAGACGCTCCGGAAATGCCAGGGCTAGACGGTTCAAGTTGGGCTTTTGTCGAGGCACTCGATCGCGCGGGAGTAGTGGAACAGACCGCGCTGCGACCCCAACTTGTGGTGCGCGAACCGGTGCGGCTGGGCAACGAAGAAAGCTGGATCGAGGCCCGGCCCG
>CAYSXM010000747.1:0-2744 GCA_964434905.1 uncultured Pirellulales bacterium
GCATTTTCTGCGGCATGTGCGAGGAAGCCTGCCCGGTCGACGCGATCGAGCTGACCAGCTTGTTCGATCTGACGGGTCGCAGCCGGGAAGAAATGATATTCGACAAGGAGAAGTTGCTCAGCGTGTACGACGAAACCAAGGATCGCGAGCCGATGCGCTCGCGACGGGAGGGCACGCCATGATGCGCTGGCAATGGGCGGTGATCGCGGCCACGATGTGCCTGGGAACCGGAATATGGTTGATGCTGCCCCGGTATGCGCTGCGCGGTCGAGCGGTGGGTACGCTGTTGGCGGTGGTGGGTTTGGGCCTGTTCGGCACGCTGGGGGCCTGGGCGGGAGGCGTTTGCCCGGTGGGGGGCGTGTTGGAAAACACGCTGCTGACGGTGGTGTCGGTGGTGACCGTGACATCGGCCACGGCGACGATTACCTTTCGCAAGCCGGTGTATTCGGCCATCTGGTTCGCGATCACGTTGTTGGGTTCGTCGGGGTTATTGCTGTTCGCTGGTGCCCAGTTTCTGAGTCTGGCGACGGTCACCGTATATGCCGGCGCGATCTTGGTGATGTTCCTGTTCGTGCTGATGCTGGCCAACCCCGAAGGGCGAGCGTATTACGACCGCGTGAGTTGGGAACCGCTCATTTCAGCCGCGGCGGGCGCCGCGGTGGTCGGCGTGTTGGCGATGACGCTGGCCGCGGTGTTTCTTGACGTACCGGTGGAATCGCAGTTGGTTGCGCCGGCCGGCCCCGACGAACTGGCTCAAGGGGTGCTGGCCGACCAGCACATGGCCCACCTGGGTCGCGAGCTGTTTTCCACCTATTTGTTGGCGGTGGAGGTGGCGGGCACGCTATTGCTGGCCGCGCTGGTGGGGGCTGTGTCGGTGTTGTTGCCCAGGCGTGGTGGCCCAGACCCAAGGCGCGCGGCATGAACGAAACGGCGTTGGTTTTTCATTATCAGATCGTCGCCGCCTTGCTGTTTGGCTTGGGGTTGATCGGTTTCTTGAGCCGCCGCAACCTGATTGTGATGTTCCTGTGTGGCGAAATGATGCTGCAAGGGGTTTCGCTCAGCCTGGTGTCGTGGGGTCGTTTCCACAACGATTGGGGCGGGCAGATTCTGACCATCTTCGTGATCACCGTGGCCGCCTGCGAAGCGGCGTTGGCGTTGACCTTGGTCATGATGTTGTATCGACGTAGCGGCCGGTTGGACGTGGCCTATTGGCAATCGCTGCGCGAGGACAACATCGATCCGCATGTCGATCTGGAATTGCCTGAAGAGCCAGCCGCGCCGGAATCGGCCTGGCCGCACCTGACCCCTGCCGGCCTGGCCCCCCCTGGGCCGAGCGCCGAGGTGACGTATCGCAGCCATGTTTGAGATTGAAACACTGATCGTGCTGATTCCGGCCTTGCCGTTGATTGCGGCGTTGGTCACCGCCGTGTTCGGCAAGCTGTTCCTGCGCGAGGCCGCGCACCAGCCGGCCGTGGTGGCCACCGTGGGTGGCTTCTTATTGAGCCTGGCGCTGGTGTTTCAAATCGCCCGCCAACTTCCCGAGCCTGCGGCGCACCCGGCGCCTGCGGGGCACGCCGCTGGGCAACGTTCCGCGGCGGAGGCCGAGCTGGCGCGGGGGCAAGAACCGGCCGCCGACGCGGCGGTGGGCCGTGAATGGACGCGCACCCTGTGGACCTGGGTGGCCATCGAGGGAGCGTATCGCCCAAGGGCCGACAAGGCACTGCGAGCCAGCGCCACGGCAGAATCTGAAGCGGCGATCGACGGCCTGGCAACACCCGCGGTGGTGTCCGGCGGGTTCGGCGATGCCGCGCCATCGGCCAGCGGCGGGCTCTTGGCGCTGGTGCCGTTTCGGGTCGATATCACGCTGCGGGCCGATCCGCTTTCGGCGATCATGCTGTCGATGGTGTTGTTTGTTTCGTCGCTGGTGGTGATTTATGCCAGCGGCTACATGCACGACGATCCTGGCTACTGGCGTTTCTTTACCTATGTATCGCTGTTTGTGTTTTCGATGACCATGCTGGTCAGCGTCAGCAACTTCGCGCTGTTGTACGTGTTTTGGGAAGCGGTGGGCGCTTGTAGCTATTTGTTGATCGGGTTCTGGTTTCACAAGCCCGAGGCGGCTGCCGCTGGCAAGAAAGCGTTTTTAGTCAATCGGGTGGGCGACTTCGGCTTCGCGCTGGGTGTGTTCTTGTTGTGGATTCATTACGGCACGCTCGATTTTCACGACACGCGTGGCGTGGCGGGCATTTTAGGGCAAACGCGTTTGGCCAGCGGAGAGTTTGTCGGCGGGGGTTGGGGGTTGGCGATTTGCCTGTTGCTGCTGGTGGGCGCCTGTGGCAAGAGCGCGCAGTTTCCGTTGCATGTATGGTTGCCAGATGCCATGGAAGGCCCCACCCCGGTGAGCGCGCTGATCCATGCGGCCACGATGGTCACGGCCGGCGTTTACTTGGTGGCCCGGGCCACGCCGTTGTTCTTGGCCGCGCCCGACGCCTATGCCGTGGTCGCCGTCGTGGGAGGGGGCACCGCGTTGTTGGCCGGGCTGATTGCCGTGACCCAAACCGATCTCAAGCGCGTGCTGGCCTACTCCACCATCAGCCAGTTGGGCTACATGTTTCTGGGGTTGGGCGTGGGCAATCTGGCGGGCATTACCGCGGGCATGTTTCATTTGTTCACCCATGCCTTCTTCAAGGCGCTGTTGTTCCTGGGCGCGGGCAGCGTGATGCACGCCATGGGGGGCGTGATCG
>CAYSXM010000748.1:0-2740 GCA_964434905.1 uncultured Pirellulales bacterium
TCGGGGTCGGGCAGATTGACGTTCCAAAAACCTCCTGCGTGCGTCGGCTCGCGCAGCAACGTAGCGACGACTTCCGCGGTCCAGCGTGCCGCTCGGTTCCAATCGAGCGCGGCACGGCGCTGGACATATTGCGAGATGGCAATGCCTGGCAGCCCCAGCAGTGCAGCCTCGCGCACTGCCGCGACCGTGCCCGAGTGGTAGACGTCGGCTCCCAGGTTACCCCCTTCATTGATGCCCGAGATGACCCAGTCGGCCCGGGGTACCAATTCGGCTAGCGCCACACGAGTGCAATCGACGGGTGTGCCATCCAGGCGATGCCGGTCGGGGGCCACGGTTTCGAGTGCCAGCGGCCTATGCGTGGTGGCCTGGTGTCCGCATCCGGAATGGTGATCGCGCGGCGCGAGCACGACGCAGTGGCCCAGCGGCGACAACGCCTTAACCAGCGCGGCCAGGCCAGGAGCATCGAAGCCGTCGTCGTTGGTCAACAAGAACTGCATTCCACGCTTCCACCAGATGCCTATGGGCCATGCCAAACTGCCAGCGCGCCATCCGGGTGTCGACCGCAGCCACTGCCGTGCGGCCACCGCTAGCGAGCGCTGCCTGGTCCTGGCTCCGCCCCGGCCGGCGACATCGTGGGGCTATTCAAGTTCTTCCAGCCAGACGCGAATTTCGTGACCGTACTCGCTGGCCAGGTCGCCCTTGATCAATTGCCGCTGAAACCCCGCCGCGCCTTCCTTGACCAGATCGGCGGTCTCCGCGCTGGGAAACCTTCGCACGGGGTCGGCTGCGACCAGCCCCCGCAACAGGTTCATCAACAACTCGCTCGAGGCCGCATCGCGCGGAACCAATTGTGGCAGCCGGTGGACTAGCATTCGTTTGGCTTCAAGCAAATCGCGATAGGCGGTCATGCCGGTAAAGGGAGACTGCCCCGCCAGCATTTCCACGACCACATATCCCAGGCTGCACAGGTCCGACAACGGTGTGGCGTCTGCGCCTTCGAGCACCTCGGGTGCGGCATAAACCGGCGTGCAGGTCTTGCGGGTGGGTGGCTCCTCCAGCAGAAAGGCGGCTCCAATATCGACGATTTTCGCGTTGCCGGTACGCTTGAGCATCACGTTCGATGGTTTAATGTCTCCGTGCACAATTTGCTCGCGGTGCAACGCCGCGAGGGCCGCCAGACAATCTCGTAAGATCGCCACCGCAATGCCCGGCTTCAGCCGTGGTTGCGCAGGCCCGGCGGTAACGATCACGTTGTTCAGATATTCCCAGCGCTTTTGGCTGACACGCTGCTGTGCGCGTTCCAGCATTTCGAAGGTGAGCAACCGTGAAAGGTCGTAGCCGTCGACCCACTCCATCTCCATAATCCGGATCCGGCTACGATCGACGAAATTGTGCACATCCAACAGGTTGTCTTGTTGGATTTGTGCCACGCGGGCGGCAATTCGCGCCATGCGGGCCATGGCATCGTCGTAGGAGCGGGCGTCGGAAAAACGCTCTGGCGAAAACACCTTGACCGCTACCGGTAGCGTGAAGCCGTCGGTGCCACGCCGCTCGCTTAGGTACACCACTCCCTGCCCGCCCGAGCCCAACGGGCGCAGCAGCCGCAGGTGCTCCGTCCAGTTGAGACGCTGTTCCGAAATCAACGAGCGATAGTTGGCGAGTAACTCCTCAGGCCGACGCTGGTTGGTATCTCCCCCCTGGGTTAGCGTGGGGAAATTGAGCTGGTTGGTGGTGGTCAACATGCAGGTGCCAATCAGGATGGGGCAGTAGTTCGCCAAATGCTAGCCAACCCTGCGAAGCGGACTCGCCGCGCCTCATCTTAGCGCGAGCCGACCGATGGCGTCCAGGGAAGTGTGTGGAACGTGCCTTCGGCCGCTTAGCATCCGCTGATCGCATAGTACGTCTCGTAAACGTGTTGCGCCGCACGCTGGGCCGTGGGCCAATCCCAAGCGACCTGGGTAAAGCGGTTGGGGCTAAGGCTACGCACATATTCCGATGGATGGGGGTCGAGCAGCGATTCCACAACGTGGCGACCGATGCCTGCCGAGCCGCTGACGCCATGGGCATTGCATCCCCCGGCCATCACCAAACCTGGCACGTGGGCGCTCTCGCCGATGATGAAGCGACCATCGGGCGTAAAGGTGGGCCAGCCCTTGAAGACCGTGCGAACGCCCAAATCGCGCACGGCAGGCAGCAACGGCGCGAACAGTTCCGCAAATTGCCCTAACACGTCCCAATCTTCTGAAATGTGTGGCGGCGCGGCCTCCAGCGCATACGATCGCGGCGGTACCGAAAGTGCTTGCGGCTCCCAGCCCCCCAGCAGCAGTGAATTGACTTCCGCGCGACCATACAGCGTGGCGTCGGGAACCCGGAAAGCCGGTAGCTCGGGCACCAGCCCGGGCGCTGGCACGCTCACGAAATACTCGTGCCGCACCGGGACGATTGGCAATTCCAAACCTGCCAGGCTGGCGATCGCATAGGCCTGGGTTCCCGCGGCGTTGATCAGTTTGCGGCAGCCGACGCGGCCGCGATTGGTCTGGACGCCCACGACCCGCCCGCGCTCGAGCAGCACACCTTGAACCTCGGTGTTGGTCATAAACCGGGCACCACCCTGCAGGCCGTGGTGTCGATAGCACATCGACAAGTCGTAGGGCTGAATGTAGCCGTCGGTGGGGCACCACAGCACCGCCCTGGCGACTGTGAAATCGAGTGCCGGCCACAAGTGCCTGGCGCGCGTTTG
>CAYSXM010000749.1:0-2737 GCA_964434905.1 uncultured Pirellulales bacterium
CGGTCGGTGGCCTTCTCGCGCAGATAGACCCCACCGCGCTCTGCGCCCACCGCGTCGCGCGCTGCAACCAGCATTTGCCAGGCCACCTGCTGTGGCTCTACCAGTTGATCGACCACGCGTGACAGGCGCCGCAACGCGTTATCGAGCTGGTATTTCTGCCGCAGAAATCGGCGATCGAGCGCTCGCTGGAAGCGATCGCGAATCCAACCCAGGAAAACCACTACCAGCATGGCGGTCAGACCGGCTGCCAGGGCGTTTTCCCAGCGAAAGAAATAGGTGCCCACCAGGGCCGTCAAGATGCCGACCATCAGACAAAACAACATGGTCACCACAAAACTGATGGCCACGTACAAAATGCCACGGTTCAACAGCCGCCCCACCTCGAGCAGTCGATAGCGCGCGATGCTGGCCGCATAGGCACACGAAAGCAGCAAACTGGCCGCCGCCAAACTCCGGTACATCCCCAGCTCGCTCCAGTGGGATCGGTCGACGAACGCCGTCGACCAACACAAGTACCCCAGTGGACCACTGGCCAACACCGCGCCCCCCACGATCCACAGCACCTGGTTTCGCTGAGCCGCCGTGCGGGCGCGTCGATAGCTGAAACCCAACAGCAACGGCGACACCAGGTGCCAGCCCACCGAAAGAGAAAGTGCCGGTGTCAGCCAGAACATCAACCGGCCATGCCACAGAGCCTCGTCGGCGACCCGCCCGGCTTGGTTCGCGGCCGCCAGTTGCAGGCCGCAGGTTACCAGCCACGCGGCGACTGCCGTCGGCAGTCCATACAACACGCCCAAGAACACCCGCCAATAGCGTCGCAACCACCGGGCTGGCCGGGGAAACAATAGATAGAAATGCGTTGTCGACGGCGCCAACAGCGCCACCGCCAGTGCCCACGGGGCCAGCAGCCAAGGCCGGGTGACCAAATGAGGCCAATGCATGGCACCCCAAAAGGCTGCTATCTCGAGGGCGCACAGGACAAAGAAGAATGCGGCCGGCAAATCGCCCGGCCTGCGCCACACCGCCAGCGCCGCCAGAGCCAAAACCAAGGCCTGGGTCAAAAGCCAGAGGACATCGATCGTGGTCGTCGTTTCCGACCGCATGGCGCCCTGGCGGGGCGGCATTGCCGGAGACAACTGGCCTAGTGGAGCTTCGCGCACTGCGGAAATCGAAACATGAAACCAGCCTTCGTCGCTGCCAGAAACCCAAACCACGGCAGCGGTATGCAGCGCCACGGCCAAAGCGGCGATCGACATCAAAACAGCTCTACGTCGGATCACGATGTTGCCGCTCCAAAGGCAAACGTCGGCGCCGAAAACGCGCCGAAAACAGTGTTCGGCGCCGAGCGACCCTATTTGGGCGCATGTTCCAAAGGTTGGCCGGCAATGGTTGTACGGCAACCGAGTGAATAATTCCAGACGCCGTCTGCCGATCCTCCGTTTTTGCCACAACCGCTCGCAGGATAGAGATTTATGGATCGACTGCCTGGACGGGAAGAGACGGGGGTTGGGGGCCGAAATGAGCGTCGATCGGAGACGGACATGCTGCCGGCGCGCCAATTGCAAGTAGCAAAGGGCAGTTGGTGTTCCGCGCCTAGGTGGAATCTCAACTACTGTTGGCTACCCAGCCTGTCTACAGACGGCGAAGGGGAAGACACCGCAGCCTTTGGTTCCCGCGCGTTCGGCCGATCGACCCACATCGGCCGGGCGTTGCTACTCGGGGCTGGTCCAACCCTTCGCCGTCTGTGGTCTCTTTTCTGGCCGGCGCACGCCGGGCCCGATCCTGGCACCCTTTGTTGCGTCGGAAGTACCAAGTGGCAGCGAGCCACTGGATCTTGCTGCCCGGGGCCGCCTGTTCGTCTGGCCAATTTCGAACTGCGCATCCGCCGATTGACGCTGCGGACCATCGGCATTAGGGTCGGTGTTTCGCCGTTACCAAAGGCCTGGGTTGACGCACTGGGTGGCGTGCTGCCACAACTTGCTTGGATGATCGCAGGCGGACCGATCGCACTGCTTAATCGACGGTAGGACAACCACTTACGCGCCAATTGAATAGTCGAACGCGGGGTGGACGTTACCCTAGAACCGGACCAAAAGCCTTGGCAAATGCACAAGATGGCGACGAGGGGGGCATACCCTATCAGGCGATCTCTGCCTGGGCCGTAGCTGGGCTAGTGATTGGCCTGTTGTCGCCGATTGCTTTTTTCGCCTGGCCACTATTGTCAGTGCCTGCCGTGGGCGTGTTCGTCAGCGTGTCGGCGCTACGACGAATGGCCAAGTACGGACCGGAACTGGTGGGGCGGAAGGCCGCCCTGGCGGGCCTGGCGCTATCGGTTTTTTGGGGGGTGGGGGCTTGGAGCAACCGGCTGTCGCACGATGTGCTGGTGCGGTACGAGGGGCGGCAGTTTGCCGACCAGTGGTTTTCTCACCTCACACGGGGCGAGCCCCACATGGCGCACCAGATGACGGTCGACCCTCAGGCGAGGATTCCGCTCGACGACCAGTTGTGGCGGTTCTATGCCAGCCATTTCCGTGCCGCGGATGCGCTGCGCCAGTTTGCGACCAAGCCGCCGGTGCGGGCTTTGCTCGAGCTGCGCAACCGCGCCGTGGTGCGCCACTACGAGACGCTCAACCAGTTTCGAGGAACACTCACCGACGGGCGCCACGGCGACAGCGTGGTCGAAGTGTATGCGGTGACCTACCACGAGAAAGAACAACCACGCACGTTTTTTGTCAGG
>CAYSXM010000750.1:0-2736 GCA_964434905.1 uncultured Pirellulales bacterium
CACCTGCTCGACGGCCAAGGCATATACCAGCAACTGCAATTCGTAAGCGGCCGCCGCGGACCGCACGCCGTGCGCTGCCACCCTGTTGGTCTTGTAATCCAACAAATGCCAGGCGCCTTGATCGTCTTGGTACAAGCAGTCGATCACTCCCTCGATCTGTCGTGGCGAGGAGTCGCTGGTACCAGGGGGCCAGGCTAGCAGGAACTCCAGTTCACGATATGCCCTCGGAGAGTTGGCCACCGCCACCCCGCGAGGGCTAGCCCGAAATCGCTCGACCCAATCAACCACCTTGGCCAGTTCTTCCGGCAAGGCATCGGGGGCCAGCCGATCGGCCTCGCGGGCAACCAAGGCGGCCAATTCTGTAAGCGGTTCGTTCCGGTCGCCCGTCCGACGGGTCTCGCGTGCCAAAACCGCGTGAGCCAGTGTGCCCAGCACCAGGGGCGAAGTGCCGCGCGCCGGCCGAACCAGGTCGGCTCCCCTGCCCTGCCCCGGATCGGGCGACAGTTCGTTCGCCGAACCGGTCTCGAGTAATCCTGACAGATAGGAAAACGAGAATCGCCGTCGCGCGGCGTGGTCCACCGCCACGGGCAGTACGGCCCGGGGCAGGTGCGACTGGCCGGGCTGCGCTCGCGCCGTTGCCAGCACGTCTCGCAGCGACACACGCCCCGTGCTCCGTGGAGTGGGCCGAGCGCTACTGGTCGCCGCTGCTACGCGCACCCGCGGCAGTTGGTCTGCTGCGACCTGACCCAATACCTCGCCCGTGGCCAGCGAAAACCGGCGTGCCAGGAGTTGCATGCCTGGGTTTCGCAATTCGTCGAGGCTGTCGCTGTTGGCCGACAAAATCAAACGATCGGCCGCGCGGGTCGTGGCGACATACAACAGGCGCAGTGCTTCTTCGGCCTCGAGGTGGTCGTCGTATCGCCGAAACATTTGCAACGCGGCATTGCTGCCCGCCTGGGGCGTGCCATCGGGAAATCGCACCAGCGGACCAAGCTGCGGATGAAAGCGCACCGGATCCTTGTTCGTCGGCGGTTGCGCATTCAGGTCGGGCACCACGACCACGGGAAACTCCAACCCTTTGGCCTGATGGATGGTCAGCAGTCGCACCACATCCATGGTTTCCGCGTGCGTGGCGGCCAGCGCTTCCTTCGGTTCTTGGCTGACGAAGGAGGAGAGTTGTTCGATAAAATCGACCAAGGCAAACGCCCCGGTCGCGTCGAAGGCGTCGGCCTGGTCGATCACCTTGCGCAGATTGGCCAACTGTCGCGAACCGAGAAAATCGGCCGTGATCACCGCATCGAACCCGGTACGATCTAGCGCCGCGCGAAGCAGTTCGCCCACGGGCAGCCGGTCTTTCAGGCGGCGCAGGTCGGTCAGAGTTTGCGCCGCAAATCGCACGCGATCGGCCTGCGCTGGTTCCAACTCGGCCGGTGGGTCAGCCAAGAGCCCCGCCGCCAGGCCTGCGGGGTGTTGCGCCAGCCACAGCAAGGTTTCATCGCTGAGATTGAAAAACGGGCTCCGCAACACCCCGGCCAACGCCAACAGATCGGCGGTCGACGCCACGCTGCCGAGCAGGTTCAGTACGTCGTAGATCTCTTGCTGTGAATAAAAAGCGTGGCCACCCACCAGATAGTAGTCGATGCCCGCCTCGCGCAGCGCCTGCTCGTAGTAGCGAACATTGCTCAGCGAACGAAACAAAATCGCGATATCTCCGGGCCGCGCGGGCCGCACCGCGGGAGTTCCTGCTTGGGCCGCGGCGGCATCCCAGACGATTTCCTGACCGTCGTCCAATAACTCGCGCAGGTGCGCCGCCAGGCGCGCGGCCTCGCGGCGACGCGCAAACTGCACGCCCTGGTCGCCGGAATCGCCCCCGCCGGTGTCGGCCACGGTCCACAAAAACTCTACCGCCGGCTCCGGAGAAAGTTGAGGACGTGAAGCGACCAGTGGTTCGTAAGGATCGCCCAGATCGTCAGCAAACAGGTGATTCACGAATCGCAGAATGGCGGGCTGGCTGCGAAAGTTCCGGGTCAAAGGCAACCGCCCCCGGGGGTCGATCGACTGCTGCAACGTGCTAAACACCAGAGGATCGGCGCCTCGAAATCGATAAATCGATTGCTTCGCATCGCCCACGACGAACAGTTTGTTGCTGGCAGGCAAATCACCGCACAGCGCGCGGATGATGTCGGCCTGCACGGGATCGGTGTCTTGGAACTCGTCGACCAACAGCAAATCGATGCCGTCGGCCACCTGCCGGGCGAGGAGCTGGTTTTCGGCGTTGCACAGAAGTTGGTGTGCCAAGCGCATCAGGTCGTCGAAATCTAGCACCGCCAATTGTCGCTTGCGCTCGCCAAAGCTCTGGGCCACCTGATGCGCAAGCGAGGCACAGGACTGGCCCGCCTCGAGCATGGGTTGGTGATCCGCCAGCCGCAGATCGAGTAGCGGGCGCACGCTCTCAATTTGCTTGCGCAGGTCGGAGGCGGCGTTCTTGAATTGCTCGTAGGCCAGCGCACTGTTCCACTGCTTGGCGGTTCCACCACCCTGCACGCGTGCCGCCTCGGTGATCGCGTCGAGGCGCGCCGCGAGCGAGCCCGGCTGCCGCAAACGTGGCAATTCGTCCAGCAGCGTCGCGCGCCGCGCTTGCATGACGGGGTGATGGGGGGTTTCATGCGCCAACACGCGCAGCACCGTTTCGGTGGCCGGGTGGCGCCACACGCTGGCCGCGGCAGTCGGCTCGGA
>CAYSXM010000751.1:0-2735 GCA_964434905.1 uncultured Pirellulales bacterium
CGCGCAGCAGCATCCGGCTGACCTTCGAGCGGCGCTTGTCATCGTGCTGATCCTCGGCCATATAGCGCGGATAGTCCCCGATCGCGGGGTTGCCATCGTCCGTGGCCAAGAACGGCGTGGCGTTGCAGCTTTGCACAAAGCCCGACACCGGATTCGTGGTTTGCGGCAATTCGCTCGCGGAATGCATGCCTTGCCACTCGGTGCGAGGATCGCTGCCATCGACCGGCGCGTCCCACGCGAAGCTCGGGTCTCGTCGGGGAATGGTACCGTTGTACAGATAGAAAATGTTCCCCGCCTGATCGGCATAGACCGTGTTCATGAACTGAAAGTTCAACATGCCCATGCCCTCTCGGAACTCGGCCAGGTTGCGCGCCCGCACCAATCGTAGAATCTGGGCCATGAGTACTCCGTCGTACATCTGGGCCACCTGCGCCGAAAGGTACTCTTGCGGCCCGGTTTGCATCACGACCGGGCCATGGTGCGTCTTGCGAAACTTATAGGTCTGCGGCTTGGGACCCTTCGAGCTCGCCACCAAAATCGTGTCCTTCCACTCGACCGCCGTGCGATAGCCATCGCCATAGCGATAGTTCAAGGGCTGTGCCGGGTCGTCGAACGTTTCACGCCAGGCGTCGGCAATATCGGGTTCGTTGACCGTGAACGACCAGCCCAGATATTCGTTGTGGCCCAGGGCGGGCATGGGGTTGCCGAAAAACGTCGCGCCGCTGAAGTTCCAGCCTTCACCGCTGCGCAGGTGCGCTTCGTAGAACTGCCCAAACCCGTACCATGGTTGGTGCGGGTTGATGAACAACATGGCATGACCCGACTTCGTGCGGCTGGGAGCGATGGCCCAGGCGTTCGAGCCCCGCTGAGCATAGATCTTGCCCACCTGGCCCGGCATGGCCGAACCCGAGTTGGGCAATCGCGTATAGCGAAACCCCATTTCCAACAGCAGGTGGCGTCCATAGGCCAGCACATACCACGGCTCGAACTTGGTCAACAAGCGCGGCTTTACCTCCGGATGCCGCGCCAGATACCAGTTCAGGCCCGCGCAAAACGCCTCGATGCGTGCGCGCAAGTCGGCGTCGAGCTGTGCGTATTCGGCCTCGGATCGCGCTGGAATCTCGAACACGCGGTTCAACAGATCGCGGTTGACACCTTTCGGGCCATACACTTCCGCGTACCGCCCCAGCGCCATGATATAGGTGTCTTCAATCTGCCAGAAATAGTCTTCCGCCTGTGCATAGGCAAAGCCGAACAGCACCGCCGCATCGGTGGGCCCATCGATGTGCGGCACTCCCCACGCATCGCGGTAAATGGTGACTTGCGCGGCCAGCGCCGCGGCGTCGGGTTCGGCCACGGCCGGCGCCGGTTCCCGTGTGCCCAACCCGGCCGTCAGCACCAGCACTAGCACCAGGCAATTGGTTCTGCCACGCCCAGCGGGCCGAACACGTTGACAAGGCGCGGGGAAATGAAAACCGTTGGCAAACCCACGCATGGATTGTTCCCTCGTCTATGGAAGCGAAGCACTCAAGGGGGGCGACCGCTCGGCCGGCAGGCCACGGCGCGCCGGACAGTAATCTACCGTGCGCACCGCTCGCGGGAACCAGAGGGCCCGATTTCACGGCGGCGATCCCGCACCGACTGGGTAAAACGCCCGGTTTTTTGTGCAATTTTCCCCCCGGCCAACCGATCTTGCCCCACTCACCCCACACGGCGTAGCATTTGGCCCGCGGGGGGCACCAAGGCGGGTGTTCGCCACCCAGACACTAACCCGGATTATTCATGAACTTCGTCGCGAGGAGACGAAGGTGTTGCGGCTGAAAGGAAGACCGCAATCGGCCCGCGCAGCGTATTGGTGAATACGTGAGTCAGGGGCGACTGTGGTTTGACGCGACAGACGCGACACGTTCGTCTCCGCAGCAGACGGCTCAGGAATAACTCGGGTCTTACCACGGCCCATGCGTCGATTCGCCGCCAGGGCGGCTGACGAGGTAGGGGCCAATCCAAGGATGGCTTCGCATGGCGGTGCGATTGGCGGATGTGGCTACCTGGGTTCAAGGCCAGGTTCATGGCGATGGCAGCGTGCTAATTCACGGCGCGGCTCCCCTGGCAGATGCCGCGCGGGGACAGATCACGCTGGTCGATGGTCCAGAGAACTTGGCACGGCTGGCTACCAGCCCTGCCGCGGCGGCACTGGCACCGGCTTCGCTGGTCGCCGCCGAGACACCGCTGCCATTGATCCTGGTCGCCGACGTACACGAAGCGTTCGTCACCATTCTCCTGCGACTGCGGCCACCCCGCCGCCGACCGCCCCCACGCGGCATCAGCACCGACGCGCGGATCAGTCCCTCGGCCCGTGTGGGTGACCAGGTCGATGTCCATGCCTTTGCCACGATTGGCGACGACGTGGAAATCGGCGCCGGCTGCACCATCCACTCGGGTGTGCGCATTCTGGCGGGTTGCAAGATCGGCGCTGGCGCGACAATTTACCCCAACGCCGTACTGTACGAAGACACCATCGTCGGTCCGCGTTCGATCATTCATTCTCAGGCAGTACTGGGCGCGCATGGGTTTGGCTACAAGCTAGTCGATGGCTGCCATGTGCTGGGCGCGCAAATGGGATACGTCGAACTCGAAGCCGATGTCGAGGTGGGCGCCGGCGCCACCATCGACCGCGGCGCCTATGGCCGTACGCTGATCGGGGCAGGAACCAAGATCGACAACCTGGTGCAAAT
>CAYSXM010000752.1:0-2735 GCA_964434905.1 uncultured Pirellulales bacterium
AAGGCTGGATCAAGCAGAGCTTTTGCCGCCATTCGCTGAAGATAATTGCCTCGCGGTCCGGTTGGTCGGCCAGTTCGGCGAGCAACTCGGCGATTCGCTCCAGCTTCGTGCTGTAGCCGGGGGGCTGTTTGTCGACCAGTTGTTGCGCGAAATACTCGGACCCGTAGAAATAGCGATGATCATCGCGGAACACGAACTCCTCGCCGTCGAACAACACGAAATCAACCCCCACCGGCCCTGGAAACTCTGCCAGGTGCCGGCCCAATTCCTGCAACACCGACACGCCGCTGGCGCCGTCGTTGGCTCCCAAGAAAATGCCCCGAGGATCCACCGGGTCGCGATCCGGAAAGGGGCGCGTATCGTAGTGCGCCGCCAGCAACACCCGGTCCATTCGCTCCGGATGCCAGTGCACCAGCAAATTTGTCAGGTTCACCGGGGTGCCATCGACAGGATGCCGGATGCGAAATCGTTGCAGGCGCACCTCGCCACCAGCCTGTTGAAAATGTTTGGCCAACAGCTTTTGCTGGGCTTCCATGCCGCGCGAACTGGTGGGGCGAGGCCCCAGGGCACACAAGGCTTCGAGGTGCGCGTAGGCCCGCTGGCCGTCGAAGGGGCGTTCTACGACCTCCTCACCGCTCGCGCCCGACGCCACTGCATGTTCCGCGCCCTGAGACGCCCAGCGCCAGGCACCCGTTGCCGATGCCAAGAGCAGCGCCAAGCACGCGCCGGCTCGCCAGCGCTGCCGCGGCAAGCGGCCCTCGGCAAGGGGTAATGGCCGGCGCTGCCTCAAGGGTGCGTTCTCCGCCTCTAGTGTTTCCGATGGGGCCCGTGGTCGTCGGTTGAAATCGAAGCCTGGCTTGCTCCCCAAGTCGATCGCTCAGTCGATGCATAGCAAGTTTATCGCACGCCCCGCCCTTCACCCAAGCGGTGTGGCACTCCTTCGGCGGCGAATAGGGCAATCCGGGCAAGGTTTGACCGCGCCGTACGCCTCGGGCGATCGGTACTTGCGCAGGTTTTACATTCGGGCGACGGCCCGGTGACACCCACCCAGACGAAGTTCTCTAAGATTCCCTCAGACGAAGTTTTCCGGGAGCCTGCGACCACGAAGTTCAGGCATCATCCGGACAGAACGGCAACCAGACGGTTTCTCACTTGGATCCTTGGGAGCTTGCCACCGTGGCCACCTTATTAGAATGCGAACCACAATCCGCGACGGTCGTTCGATCAACTTCTGGGCGATCGGGTGCTCCGGCATTGCCGACGCGCCGCCCGATCGACGCGCGGCGCTGGGCCTTGGGAATCGACTGGCCCGTGGCCTTTTGGATTGGCCTGTTGCACGTCGGTGCGTTGGCCGCTCCTTGGACTTTTAGCTGGTCGGGCCTGGCCTGGTTCGTTGGCCTGGGTTGGCTCACTGGCGGCATTGGAATTTGTCTGGGCTATCACCGGTTGTTTTCCCATGCCAGTTTCGGTGTGCCGCGCGGCCTGCGGTGGACAATCGCCTGGCTAGGGGGGTTAGCTGGCCAGGGCTCTGCGTTGCAGTGGGTGGCCAATCATCGCAAGCACCACGCTCTGAGCGACCACGAAGGCGATCCGCACTCGCCACTCGATGGACCTTGGTGGAGCCACGCGTTTTGGTTCCTGCCTCGCCACAGCCCAGAGAGTGTCAAATCTCTGTATCGCCGCTGGGCACCCGACCTGCAAAAAGATCCAGTAATTCGCTTTCTCGACCGTACCTTCATCTATTGGCATCTGCTGTTGGGTGGAGCGTTGTTCGCCACCGGTACCGCCGTGGGTGGCACGTCGCTGGGGTGGTCGTGGGTGGTCTACGGCATGTTCGCGCGACTGGTCTACGTGCTGCACGCCACCTGGCTAGTGAACTCGGCCACGCACCTGTGGGGTTACCGCAACTACGACACCTCAGACCACAGCCGTAATCTGTGGTGGGTAGCGGCGTTGACCTTTGGCGAAGGTTGGCACAACAACCATCACGCACACCCTCGCATGGCCCGCCACGGTCATCGTTGGTGGGAACTCGACGTCACCTACCTGACGATCTGCCTGTTGGAAAAAATCGGTCTTTGTCGGCACGTGGTGCGCACCCCGTCGAAGCGGGCGACCGTCAGCTAACCCAAGTTACGCTGCTGCGCTGATATTTGCATTTTCTTTGGCCTTCGGTCGCACGTAAGTCGTCTGGTGGTGGGCGGGCTGACGGCAATTTGGCGTGTAGTGAAGACCTTGTGTCTTGAAATCCTAAAATTCGGTGCGATGCAGCGAGCGCCTCGAGCGAAGGAGTGCTCGCATGTTTCTCCGGCGATGTGAACGACGCAAGAACTGCTAGTCGCGCACCTACTGGGCACAGGTCGAATCGAATCGCACGGCCTGCGGCTCGCGACAGCGGATCTTCTCGTACCTGGGCGAACTGACACCGACCGAACAGGACGGCTGAGCACGGCGCGGCGCCCACCTGGACGGCAAGAAGCAAGAGCCCTCGCGGCTGCGGCGACCCAGTGCGGCCAGTTGAAGAATGCAACGCCAAGGCGCCAAGACGCCAAGGCGCAAGGAATTCAGGTTCTGCTTTCCTCACTCTGCTTTGCGTCTTAGCGACGTGACGCCTTTGCGGCAGAACGCTCAGGAAAGTTTCGGGTTGAAGCATGCCAGGCTGGAATTCTTCCAGCAGTCGCTACAACGCCTTCCGCGCCGACTTGCCCCCCTCGAAATGGTAGACGTGCCATTCG
>CAYSXM010000753.1:0-2733 GCA_964434905.1 uncultured Pirellulales bacterium
GGTTTTCGCCCACCCGGCGAATCTCACCGCTTTCCAGGAACCGCAGCAACTTGGCTTGCAGGGCCTTGGGCAATTCGCCGATCTCGTCGAGGAACAGCGTGCCGCCGGCGGCGACCTCGAACAAGCCCACGCGATGCTCGTCGGCCCCCGTGAAGGCTCCGCGGCGGTGGCCGAACAGTTCGCTTTCGATCAGCGATTCAGGCAGAGCGCCACAGTTGACCGCCACGAAGGGCATCTCGGCGCGGCGACTTTGGTCGTGGACGGCGCGGGCTGCAAGTTCCTTGCCGGTGCCGGTTTCACCTAGAATGAGCACGGTTGAATCGGAGGGAGCTACGCGGCGAATCAGGGCTCCGACGCGTTCCATGGCCGCGCTCTGGCCAATCAATTCAGAGCGCCCTTCCAGACGTTCGAGGCGCGCTTTGACGGCGCGATACTTGTGGGTCAGGGCGCGCTTGGCAGCGACCCGTTCCAACAGCGATTCCAGCTCGACCAGCTTGCAGGGCTTGGTCAAATAATCGAAGGCCCCCTGGCGCAACGCGGCCACCGCGGTTTCCAACGACGATTTGCCCGTGAGTACCACGGCATCGGTATCGGGGGCGCTGCGCCGCGCCTCGGCAATCACTTCCACCCCGGACAAGCCTGGCATGTCCAGGTCGACCAGCAGACAGTCGTAGGTATTGCGGGCGAGCGCGGCGACCGCGGTCAGCCCGTCGGGGCAAACGGTCACTTCGTGTCCCATGCGCGGCAGTTCCAGGCTCATTAGCTGTTGGAGCGACCGTTCATCGTCAGCGAACAGCAGTTTGAGGCCCTTAGGCGGCTTGGTAGCGATGATGGTTCTCCTGATGTGGTTCGGCCAGCGGTAAGCGCACCACGAACCGCGAACCGCGACCGGGTCCTGCGCTGGTGGCCTCGATGTGGCCGGCGTGATCGGCCACGATGCGGTAGGTGATCGACAACCCCAAGCCGGTTCCTTGCCCACCCCGTCGACGCGTAAAAAACGGCTCGAACAGGTGTTTGAGTACCTCGGGGGTCATGCCGCAGCCGTTGTCCTCCACAACCAACTCGGCCGCATTCCCTCGATCCAGTACTTCTATTCGCACGGTGCCACCCGCTTCCAGGCTGTCGAGCGCGTTGGTCACCAGATTCAGCACGACCTGTTTCAATTCCTGTGTGTTGGCCGACACGAACACCGGATCGAGCGCGACCAATTCCAGGTGTTTCTCGTGATACCGGCCCAGGTGCCCCACCAGTTCGAGCACATCTTGCACCACGGCGCGCAGCTCGGTTCGCTGCCGCGGAGCGTCGCCCAATCGCGAGAAATCGAGCAGCTTCTCTGTGATTTCCTTGCAGCGAAAGGCCTCGGTTTGGATCATCCGCAAGTAGTCGTGAATTACCTGGCGATCGACGTTGCCGTCGGCCGGCAACAAGGCGGTCACGCGCGGTTCCAGCGATTCGGCGCACAAGGCGATCGAGGCCAGCGGATTATTGATCTCGTGTGCCACGCCGGCGGCCAAGAACCCCACGCTCGCTAGCTGCTCGCTGCGGACCACTTCCTTGGTGCGCTCACGGACCTGCTGGTCGAGGTCGTCGCGAATGGCACGGAAGCGCGCGGTCATGTCGTTCATGGCACCGGCCAACTCGGCCATTTCATCTTGCGTGGTCAACGAAATCCGATAGTCGAATTGGCCACCCGCCACGCGACGTGATCCCGCCACGAGGACCCGCAGTGGTCGAAAAATCCAGTAATAAAACAACGTGGCGTACAGCCCCAACATCAGGGCTGCCAACACGGCGGCGGTCCAGGCGACAATGATCAGCGCCCGGTACTCGGCACGCACTTCCTGCGCGTAGCGTTCCACATTCTGGTACAAGGCGTCGGGCAACTCGCCACTGAGACGCTGCAGCGTGTCGAGCTCGGAGTTGAGATGGGCTAGCGATGCATCGTCCAGGGCCCACATTTCCGCGCGATCGAGCCGTTCGATACTGCGCAAGCTGGCTTCAATCGCCCGCACATTCTGCCATTCCTGACCGGTCGACTTGATGCGCGTGTCGTGCTCTTCACCCTGGGCCAGTTGTTGCCGATAGCGGGCTAGCGTGTCGACGACCCGCTCTAGTTGCAGGCGAAAGGCCTCGCGCGCCAGCGCCGCGTCGAGCAACCACTGATGATCGTCGGCCGGGCGAAATTCCTCGAACGGGCTGTCGCCCCGCGCTGCCACGCGCAGATCGCTCACCCGGGCTGCCAACTGGCTGGCCAGCGGCAGCACACTGAAGCGCCAGCCCAGGCTCTTGACCAAACCCCGATAGGCGTACAAACCCAAGAAGCCCGACCCCGCCGAGGTGGACACCATGACCACCAATAGCGAGAGACCGACCAGCAGTTTGACGCGAATAGGCCAGCGCAGCAGCACCTGCGACCTCCTGTCGCGTGCTCCACGGGAGCGACTTCCGTGAGATGGAATAGTTCGGTTCGCAGCCGGGACCCGGGGGGTGGCCCGCACTGCTCGATGTTCCGGCCAGACCAAAGATGGCTGCCAGCCGCGCCGCGGAGTGTAGCAATCGGGCACGCTTGGCCACAAGGCGGCACGCCCGGCAATTGCCGTGCTGCCAAATTTCGAGGGAGCGTGCTGCGCTGTTTCTCCAGAACATCACGGCGACCGGTTCGCGTCGCCGCTCGAAGCCTAAACCTGCTAGCAATGCTGGCACGACCAACCTCAGTGGTTTGCCCGGGGGGCA
>CAYSXM010000754.1:0-2731 GCA_964434905.1 uncultured Pirellulales bacterium
GCGTGTTTAGCCATGGCTGCGATGTGCTTGCACTTGCCGGTAGGCCGCTGACACGCAGTCACTCAAACCCGTCGGTAAGGATTGATACGCGAAGCTGAATTCGAACAAGCCCACTTGCGGCCGGTGATCCTGCAAAGAAAACCGGATAGATCGCGAATCCTTCGTCGGCAACATGCGCGGGCCAACCGCCTCCCCGGCCGCCAAACGACGGGGCTTGGCTGGATGCGGACTGAACGATGCGGGGGCTAAATCCGATGCCGGGATCGACGTCGACAATGCCGCCAGTCCGGAACACGGGGATTGGTGGCCGGTCAAGGGCCAGGTTCCATAGCCCTTCGTTCGCTGACGGCGGGTTGATGATCGCCTCGACAACGACCTCGCCATTTTGCAGCAACGCAACTTGGCGAAACCAGATGAACTGAACTCCTGCTCCAAGCTGCGGTCCGAGAGCACCATCCGTATCGCTCATCGCCATCGCGCTAGATCCGGCGCCGGACGAAGCCCATACGCCTCGCCTAGTACCCATAGAAGTACTCGCTTCGCCAACGAGCGCGATTGACTCTGTTGATACGTCAACGGGCACTCCACCGAATAGGGCCTCGAACTTCGAAAACGTGTCTAGGGGCCCTGTACCCGGTCCGAGCGCCCCCGACACTCCGGTCCGGACTTGCACAGTGTTGGATCCGCTTTGGTGTATGAACACCCCAAGGTTGTTGCCAGACACAACTCCGACGCCCTGAATTTCGGCAATGAAGCCGACGCGCAGACCGTCCCGACTCAACGCAATTTCTCGACGAAAGCTGGCGAAGGAAGTGGAGGGGCCGAGCGCCGGACCTAGTTGGTCGGTAACAGTACTGAGCGCGATGGGCTCATTTCCTGATGCAGTCGATCGCCAAATGCCACGGAATCCGGTGTTGGTCTCGGCGACAAAGTAGAGAGCTCCGTCCTGGGCAATCGCGATGTCCTGCAGGTTTGAGCTTCCGCCGAAGACCGTCCCGCTACCAAGGCCAGGGCCAAAGGCGCCGTCGGAACCGAGGAGTATTCTGAGGCGCCATTCGCCACCTGATAGGGTCCACGCCCCGCTGATGGTCCCACCCCCTTGGGTGGAGCATCCTCCAAGTGCAACCGCGACTCCGTTTGCGGTCGACCGAAGAGGAAACAGCCCTCCTGGCCGATATGTCACACACGGCGGGTCGATTGGGCCAATCGGGGGTGGCGTGTCGGCCAAGGCGCTTGCGACGTTACCGAGTGCGCCATTGAGCCAGAGGCCTGAGGCGCCTGTGGCTGACGTAGCCTGGAAGGCGACGCTTGTCCCTCCAATTGAGATCGCCGAGCCAATCGACCCGTGTACGCTTTGGAAGTATCCGCCGTACATTGCATCAGCGGGGCCAAGGTGCAATGGGCTGCCGAATCCATATCCGGCGAAGGCCGTTGGTCCACTGTCGCCTCCAACGCGGAAGTGGCCCCCAGCTGGCGAACCAGAGTCCAACTGGGCTACTAGTAGGCCAAGCCCACCGGATTCAGGAACCGCCGTGCCGCCGCTGAACCACTGAAATGCACTTCCGGACGGTAAGTTCGGACCGAGAGACGTTGTCACGCCAGATGCGGCGACAAGTTCCCCGGACTGTGCGTGCACTTGGACGTCACCCGCAACCAGGAGCGCCACGCACGAGGCAATTCGCGATACGGACCATCGATTCATATCGTCTCCTGGGCTAGCGCATTCGGAGCAGACGACGAGGGTGTGGCTCACCTACATCAAGGTCTCGAACATGTCGTCAGAGCCTGTGCGGACGGCGATGAACCAGCCGGTAGTCGCTTCGTCGGACGGGCCGGCCTTCAGTTTCGGGCTCGCGTCGCACGCCTACCTGGAATGCGACAGTACACACCCACGGGGGTTCGAACGGAAAGCCGCCAATCATTGGCCTGCCAAGCACTGCGTACGGCTCCGGGACTGCAGCTGCTCGCGTCGTCTGACATGGTAGCTCGCGACCACTAGCCGTTGTTGGAAAGTGTTGGCCCATCGCGGCGTGGGTGGGCACCTTTCTCCACCAGTCGATGTCATGTGACTTGACGCCAAGTGGCCGCTATCGTTGTCGCAAGCTACGACGCGCGGCAGAGGATTGGGGAGGGTTCATGAATGACCAGGCGACCGGGAAGGTCGAAGCATTCATCGGCCGCTGGCGCGGCGCCACCGGGAGCGAACTTGCCAACTACCAGCTCTTCCTTGGCGAGCTGGTCGAACTGCTGGACCTGCCGCGCCCCGATCCCGCGCGCGAGGACACCCGCGACAACGCCTACGTCTTCGAGCGCCGCATCGTGTTCAAGCACGGCGACGGCTCAGAATCGTCTGGCCGCATCGACCTGTACCGCCGCGCGCACTTCGTCTGCGAAGCCAAGAAGGTCAAGCTCAACGTCGCGACCAAGGGCTTCGACGACGCCCTGCAACGCGCACGCGGCCAGGCGGAAGGTTACGCCCGCGCGCTCCCCGCGGACGAAGGTCGGCCACCGTTCCTGATCGTGGTCGATGTAGGGCACGTGATCGAGTTGTACTCAGAGTTCAGCCGCTCAGGCGCGACTTACACGCCTTTTCCCGATCCACGCACGCACCGCATCGCGCTCGATGAACTGCGCAAGCCCGCGATCCGCGAGCGACTGCGCGCCGTCTGGCTGGACCCGATGTCGCTGGACCCCACCCGCCAGTCGGCGCGGGTCACGCGCGAGATCGCCG
>CAYSXM010000755.1:0-2721 GCA_964434905.1 uncultured Pirellulales bacterium
AGTTGGCCTTCGGCCGAGACCACCGTCAACAACGCCGCCCAGCCGCCCAGTGGTATCTCGCCGCCGGTGGGCGCCGTCGCATCGAATCCTCCTGCCGATTCGTTGTTAGATGCTTCCTGTGCGTCGAGCCGGCCATTGCGATTGCGGTCGCGACCCCACAGCCTGTCGGCTGTGATCCCACGCACCGCCAGCAACTCGCACAACGAGCCAGGCAGACGATTGGCGGGCTGGGTTGCGGGTTCGCGCCCCTGGTAGTACTCCGCCTCGGCACCCGACTCGCGTGGCTCGTCGTCGGTGTCGCACCAATCCAGCAAGGCGTCGGCCACATCAACCGTCATGCCTGGCAGTTGCATGAGTGCGTGCCGTCCTGCGCCTGCCTGGGCCCGATCCCAAGCTAGAACCGCTCCCAAGTGCAGCCTGGCAGATTCATTTTCCAGCCCATAGCGAACTGCTTCGGCGGCCGTTGGGTCGTGTGAAATCGACAAAACAGTGAATCGTTGTGGCGTCGACTGTTCGTCGGCGCCGACGGGCACGGCGGCAAATTTTTCGGGATTGTCGGCCAGGTTCGACCAATCTTCGATCTGCCCCCTGGGCAACTCCAGCACTGCCGAGACATAGGCCAACCCCGATTCCGCCGCCGTGCGCGTGGTGGCATCTTTCTCGGCCAGCCGCGCGGCCTGGTGCTCGGTCAGCATCAATTCGACAAAAGTGAACCCCCCCAGCCCCAGCATCGCCACCACCACCAACACCAGTACGAGCACCATGCCCCGCGCAGGCTGGCGTGATATGCGAACCGTGTCCCGCGTTGTCCACTTCATGGTTGTCCACTCCGCGGAACCCTGCGCGTGGTCGAACCTGGGCTGCCGGCGTCCACCGTGGGCATGGGCCGTCGCGCGCGCAAGCGATGATGCAAGTCGACCACCAGGCGATAGGTCGTAACCTTCGCGCCCTCCTCTTCCTCGGCACGCGGCTCGGCCTGGTCGCCAGACGGTATCGAGTCCTCGCCGCGATCTGGCGAACCGGCGGCGATGGGTGCGCGGCCGGAATCTTCGTCGGAAGCCCGGTTCCAGGTCCGGCGCAACTCGGCCGCCGCGTCGGCGCGCGCTATCGAAATCGCGATCTCTACCGCCGCAGGTGGTCCCCCGCGCAAGCGGCTATCCCACTGGGATACCCATTTTCCACGGTCCGCATAACGCCAACGCAGCGAGACCACTTCGCCCGCAAGAATCGCCTCGGGCCAGTCGTCTTCGGGTCCGGCACGTCTTGCGGCTCGCGCAGATTCCGCCGGGAGAATGCCCGACGTGCCACCTGCCCGGCCACGCTGGTCGCTGGCCTCTTCAGGACCCCACCAAGGGCGTGCCCGACGGACCAGACCGCCGCCTGAAGCGCCGTCGGTAGCAGATTGCTCGGGCTCGATCTTCAAGAAGTATTCGAGGCGCGTGAGCGCGCTGCTGGGCCTGTCCAGTGCGAAGTTATCGCCCGTGTTGGCTTCCGACGTGGCCTGGGCGCTGGCTGTTTCAGCGGACCACACCACCAGCCGCAGGCTATTGGTTGTGCCGCGCCACCATGGTTCACCCAAAGCCAATGGCCGGCCGTTGCCAGGTTCGCTGCGTGTTGCGGCAACGAAACTTTCTGCCGCTGGCACCACGGCCGACGTGGCCGCAGCCGCACGCAGATCGCTTGCCACGCGCTGCAGCAACGCCCGGGCGAGCTGCGCTTGCTCAACGTCGTCGCGTCCCCGTTCGAACGCGCGCAGATGCATGCTCACCGCGGAACCCAACGCGGCCAAAAGCGCGCTCGTCAGCACGAGCGCCAACAGCACCTCGAACAGCGTAAATGCCGCCCCAGGCCCGGCCGATCGATGGCGTCGAGTGGTCATGGGCGTGGCTCCGTCGGAGGAGCCTGGTCCGCCGGGTCGACAGTGATGGCCATGGCTCGGCGCTCGGGTACATGCACCCAGCGCACGAGCGTCGCTTCAACGGGGCGCCGCTTGGCAGGAAGGTCCTGCCGCACCGTGACTTGAATTTCGATCAGCCCCAGCGTGGCCGTCGGCCGACGTTCAACGGTCGCCAGCCACTCGGGCTGCTCCGGCACGGGCACTGCCTCGCGCGGCTCGGTGGGCTGGATGCCTGCCGCGATCTCGGCCAACAACGAATCGCACAGCAGCAAGGCCCGGGTGTGATCGCGAGCCCCAGCAGCCTGGCGCAGGCCTTGGCGTGTTAGTTCGCCTAACACCACGATTGAACCCAGCAGAATGGCCAAGGCCAACAACACCTCGAGCAGCGTGAAGGCGCGGCGCGACGGGCGGCCCGAGCGCTTGTGACCAAGTTCGCGGAGGGCGCGTCGCCCACTCATGGCAGCACCTCGCCCCGCTGTGGCCGATCGATGCGAACTACTCCCGTCAATCCACGCAGGTGTATTTGGCACCGCCACGTTCCGCTAGCCAACCCCAGGTCGGCATCGTCGGTGCTGCCGTCGGGGCGAAAACAGATCGGCGGCGACCAGCCCTCGTCGCCGGTGGTTGCGGCGGGATCGAGATCGCCATCGAACCGTACACCCAGAGGAAGGTCTCGCTGATCCCAGTGTTCTGGGTGCTGGTTAGCCTGGGACAAGTTCGCTTCGTTGGGTTCATCCTCCAGCGGCGTCCGCGGATCAGGTCCCAAACGCCAGCGGTTCTGGCCAGCTTTCCTTTGGAAACACCACGGCCGGCCATGCTGCATG
>CAYSXM010000756.1:0-2717 GCA_964434905.1 uncultured Pirellulales bacterium
GCCCAGCCACGCAACCTAGCAGTGGGGTCGCGTCCGGCGGGCACGGAACCACTGGCCAGCCACCAGGGGGCCAGGCACGTCAGTCCGGCCAGCAGGAACCCCCACGCAAGGCCTGGCACAAACCAGCGGCGGCAGCGATCGACGCGTGGTCCGGCAGACCAGGCACCGGTGACCCAGCCTGACAGCAAGATGAGTCCGGCCGAATAGAACGGGGCCGGCCAGTTCGGTTGCACGCGCTCGACCGTGGCCAGCAGTGCGACCAACAGCAATGGCACCGCACTGAACGACAGCAAGAAGCGTTCGCGCCGGGCCATGGCCGTCCACCGCGCCAGCCCGATGATCGCCAGCAAGTAGAACAGCACGCAGGTTACCGGCGACACCAGCCCCAGTTGGCTACCCAAATATTCTGCCAAGCGAGCCAGTTGGCGGCCCCAACTGACTTGGCCCCCTGCAAAGTGCCCTTGGGTATGGTGCCAGGTGACCCAGGCGTGTCGCGCGTTCCAGGCTACGACGGGCGAGAAGATGACACACGAGGCAACTGCCGCGCCGATCGTTTCGCCGCGCCCCAGGTGATGCCGGTCGGGGCGGCTGGTCAGCAGGAAAAAGAAGGCCGAAGGGAAAAAGCAAGCCATGGTTTGCTTGGCCAATAGTCCTAGCCCCACGACCAGCGCGCACGCCAACAGCCACCGGCAACGACTCGCAAGCGAGGGTGCCTCGAGCGCCGACCAGAAGGTCCATAGCGCCAGGCACCAGCAGGCCACGAGCGGCGCGTCGATGGTCATCAGCAGGCCGAGAGCGACAGCGCCCGGCGAGGCGACGGCCGCCAGCAGAGCCCCACGAGCGGATGGGGCACCGTACATCCGCGCCGCAAGTGCCGACCCGGCCCCCAACGCCACGACGCTCAGCAGCGCAGCGGGCGCGCGCACGGCGGCCGTGACGTTTCCACCCCAGGCCGTCGCGCCGGCAATGATCCAAGCGACCAACGGGGGCTTGCTGAAATATCCCCAGTCCAACCGCCGGGACCATTCCCAGTAATACGCTTCGTCGGGTGCCAGATCGAGCGGTACCGTCGCCACGAGCACCAGCCTCGCCAGGGCCACGACCGCCAGCGCCAGCACGATCCAGCGGCCGCCAGCGCGCGAGGCCCTGGCTGCCGCGACGTGGCCGACTTGGCGAGACGGTCGTTCCATCGAACGGCTGCTTACCGGGCACGGCCCAGGTGCGTCAAGAGCGTTTTGGGCCAGGCCCGGCAAGCGCGTGCGCCGCAGCGCGTGCGGGGGACTATTTGATTTCCAGCGTATAGCTCAGTGCGCCGATCGCTTGGCCAGCGGGTACCCGGGCGTAGTGCTCGTGGCACATGGTGCATTTTTTCATGACCACGGGCACCGGTGTCGCCGACCGCAAGAAGCGCTTGCCGTCACGCTGCTCGACCAGTTCGTGCCCCTTTGCCCCGGCAACAAGTCTCTTGATTGCGTCTTTCTCGAAATCGTCGTGGGGAGCGTTCTTGTCCTCGATGGGCTGACCCGTCGCGTCGAGCAAGCGGACTTCGTGCCAACCTTTTTTCTTCATGGCGTCGAACAAGGCGATCGCGGCGGTCCCGGCGGGGAGGCTGCTTTCCTCGGTCACGTAGTGCTCGGTTACCAGTACCACCACCGTCTTGTACAGATCGTCGAGCATGCTCACGGTTTCCCGGGCACGCTCTAGCGCGGGGTCGTCGGCAGGGGGCGCGTTTTCGGCGGCCGCCGACCAACCGCAACTAGTCCAGGCAACTACCATAGTCAGCGCCGCGGTCGCGGCCAACAACTGGCGATTCATCTGGCAGACTCCAAAGGGGGAAAAGGGGGACAGACAGAAGGAAGCTTGCGCGGGTTTCCGGCCAGCACTTCCGAATCGACTAGGGGGCGATTGGAATGTGCTCGAAGTGTGCTAGGGCTGCCGCGCCCGACGACGAACTAACGGCTGGGCCTAACTGCGAGGTCCAAGTGCCGGCCGGGCGCGTGAACGCTTTGCGGAGACGCGCTCGGTAGGGGCGATTTTTACAGCGGCGCCAGTGGCTGATCGACGCGCACGCGGCTGACGACTCGAAACGAAGCGCAAACTAGCCACGGGCACTGGGCCAGCGCCTCGCAGCAGGTCGCTCAAGCGAATGCGATCAAAAAACTGCTGTTGCAATTGCTCGGCGGCGGTCAGCACGATGCGCAGGCGACAGTGTTGCTGAATCACGCAGACCTCGTCGATGCGCACGCAGTCCAGCAAATGCAACCCGCCCTCGCAGGCGGAGATCACCTGACCCAGCCGGATATTTTCAGGCGCTTGGGCCAGTTCGAAGCCACCGCCGCTGCCGCGAACGCTGCGAACAAAGCCCAGCCTGGTCAGCTCTTGCACCACCTTGGCCAGGTGGTGCGCGGAAATCTGAAAGAACTGGGCGACTTCGGCCACGGTGGCGCGGCCGGGCCGCTCGCCCAGGTAGAGCAGGCAGCGCAGGGCGAAGTCGGTGTGCAGTGCCAAACGCATGACGAGGCGACGTCCAGGAAGAGGCAATCTCTAAATAGGTATAATACGTACTTGTTTGACCTATTTAAGACGTAAAGCATCGCCTGTCAAGCAGGAAACAGCGGGCCAGCGGGGAAATGGGCAAACGAAACAGCGGGCCAGCGCCGGGGTGGCCACCGCGGCGCACCACGGGGTGTGGGTCAACGATCGCTGTCGATCGTCGC
>CAYSXM010000757.1:0-2715 GCA_964434905.1 uncultured Pirellulales bacterium
TCTGCATTCTCTTCCCGCACGGGGAAAGAGAAAGTTTTTGCCCACACGGTCTCGCCCGACCGGCCGGGGTCGTCGCCGCAAACGCGCCCCCGTGCGGAGCGCTGTGCGGCTCCGCGCTGTGCGGCTCCGCGCGGGGCGCTACGCTGTGGCCTGCGTCGCTGTCTTGCCAGGCGACGTACCTGGCTATTGAACGTTTCGGCAGCTTACAGTGGCGCGTTCGAATGGCGCGGCATTTGCGGCTTTGTAGCAATCGCCAAGTTGCGGTGCTGGCACTACGAGAGGGGCTGTCGGTTGCACACGGGCCGCGCGCTCGGTCACTCCGGAGCCGGGCCTCGGCCGTTGCGCTGCGATTCTTCCAGCATGGGCTCCAGTTCCTCGACAAAGTCGTGAACATCTTGGAACTCGCGATAAACGCTGGCAAACCGCACGTACGCTACCTGATCGAGCTTGCGCAGATGCTGCATTACCAACTCGCCTAGATGTCGGCTGTCGACTTCTGTTTCGCAGGTGGAATAGACTTCGTTTTCGACCGCGGTAACGACCTCTTGAATTTGGGCGTCGCTAATCGGTCGCTTCCAGCAGGCCTTTTCCAGGCCTCGGCGGATGCGGTCGGGGTCGAATGGACTGCGGATGCCATCTTTTTTCACTACCTTGAGTTGCGCTTCCTCGATTTTCTCGTAGGTGGTATACCGACGCGTGCAATGCAAACACTCGCGGCGCCGCCCTATGGCATAGCCATCTTGGCAGGTGCGCGAGTCGATCACGCGATCGTTGTCGATTCGACAGAACGGGCACTTCATGGTCGCACGCCTCGCAGTCTGATCGCGGCACGCGGCCGGTCCAGCGATCTCCCGCGGAGGGGCGCTTGCCAACGAAACCAAGCGCCTGGCGTAGGTGATCGCGGGTGTGCCGACATGGAGTTGCGCCAGATTATTGCAGTGCGCGTCGCAGATTCGGGCGGGCACCGCTGCCACACGGCATTCGTGGCGCCTGCGCCTGCCGGCGTATGATACTCGATCTGCAAGAGGTCCGCGACGCCCTGGTCGGGCAGTCTGCCCGGGGTTCCCAACGTATGGGCCGTGACGTCGGCGGGCGATCGGTTCTATAATCTCCGGGCGTTGTCGAGGTGGCCGGGAAGTGCCAGGCGAGGCGGGCGGCCTTGCAGGGCAGACCTGGCCTTTCAGGCACGTCCTATGAGGGTTGAACCAGTGCTTCGCCGACGCGTGAGGTTAGGCCGCTTCGGTTCGGCGGCGTGCGGCGTGGCGTCGGCCGAACCTGGTGAATAGCAGAGAAAGCAAGACGATGAAATGCACGGCATGTGGCGCGGCGCTGAGCGACGGGGTCCGTTTTTGTCCGCAGTGCGGCGCCCCGCAAGGGCCCGATGCGGTACCCACCAAGGCGCGGCCCGGCGACGGAACCAAGGGAGCGAAACTCAGTCGCAACGACCCCGAGGTAGACGTCTGGTCCGGCAGCTACTCGCCCAAGGCGATGGTGCCAAGTTGGGCCGCCGGCGCCTTGCTGTCGGTGCTAGCATTGGTCGGCGGCGCCACGGTGGCCGCTGGTGCCTATATTTGGGTAGCGTTGGCGGCGGTGGCGGTTATCTGGCTTTATCTCGTGGGGCTGTTGGCCTATCGCCGGGTGAGCATTCGCTATCGCCTGACCACCCAGCGGTTCTTTCACGAATCGGGAGTGTTGCGGCGCGAGGTCAATCGCGTGGAAGTAATCGACATGGACGACATCAGCTATTCCCAAGGTCTGATCGATCGATTTCTAGGAGTGGGCAATATCTGCATCACTTCAAGTGATCGTACCGACCCGCAACTTTGGCTGCGTGGCATCGACCAGGTGCGCGACGTGGCAGGCAAAATTGACGATGTACGCCGCAAGGAACGCCTGCGGCGCGGCATGTTCATCGAATCGGTATAGCGCGCGGTCACGCTACGCGAGGGCCGGCCGCCTGGTTCGCGCCGGTGGCACCGTGGCGTGGCAATTCGTATCTCCCCAGGCAAATGGCCTATCCATGCCAACTAGCGACACCGAACCCGACTTATGGGACCGATTCGCGGCCAGCGATCGTCGCGCACTGGCCCGCGTGCTGTCGCGAGTGGAAAACGGTGATCCCTTACCCCCCGTGCCGGCGGCGCGGCAGCGAGGATTGGTGGTAGGAATCACCGGTTCTGGCGGAGCAGGGAAAAGCACGCTGGTAGCGGCGCTGATTCAGCACCTGCGCGCTGGCCATCAGCGCGTCGCCGTGTTGGCTTGCGACCCCCAGAGCCCGCTGACCGGCGGGGCCTTGCTGGGCGACCGCGTGCGCGTGCAGTTTCCCGCCGACGATGACGGGGTGTACTTCCGTAGTTTGTCCACGCGTGGTGCCCCGGGGGGAGTCTCCGCGGCAACTGGCCCGGCATTGGCGTGGCTTCAGGCATTCGGGTTCGAAGTGATCCTGATCGAGACGGTGGGGGTGGGCCAAGATCAACTTGCCGTTCGCAACCTGGTCGATACTTTGGTGCTGGTGGTGACACCGAACACCGGCGACGAGGTGCAATGGGAAAAGGCGGGGCTGATCGAGGTGGCCGATCTGGTCGCGGTCAACAAGTCGGATCTGCCGGGTGCCGACCGGGTGCGGCAACAGCTTGTGGCCGCATTGTCGCTTTCGCCAGGCAAACAGCCCGCCCCGGTGGTCAATGTCACCGCGGCAACCCAGGCTGGCGTACC
>CAYSXM010000758.1:0-2710 GCA_964434905.1 uncultured Pirellulales bacterium
GCCCGCCGTCGTTCGACAAGCAGTTCGTGCGCAACTGGCTCGACGACAGCGGTTGGGACAAGAATAGCCCTCCGCCGGAACTGCCTAGCGAGGTGGTGCGGCAGACTCGGGCGAAATATATCGAGGCCTTCGAGCGTCTCACCGGGCAGCATTTCGGAGGGTGCTAAAGGGAGTGCGCAAACTGCTTTGTTTTCAAGACTTACGCAGGACAGGCGACTGTGGGATTGGCCCCGAATCGCCCTATCGCCACGCAAGGCAGGCAACTAAAATGAGGAGGTTGCGCGGAGGGCTGCGCGGCGGTCGTTTTTTTACTCAAAGCATTGCGGTTCCGCATGTTGCGCTACTGGACGGCAGGCGAATCACATGGCCGGGCCCTGGTGGCCTTGATCGACGGTTTTCCGGCAGGACTGTTGCTCGACATCGATCAAATTGACGGCGAGCTTCGCCGCCGCCAGGGTGGCTATGGTCGCGGCGGAAGGCAACGGATCGAGACCGATCACGTCGAGATTCTGTCGGGTGTATGGCACAACCGCACGTTGGGCAGCCCGTTGGCACTGGAGGTAGTCAACAAAGACTACAAACTCGAACGGCTGGAAGACCTGGAGCGGCCGCGCCCTGGCCATGGCGATTTGACCGGGGCGGTGAAATATCTGGGCAGCATCCGGGGCATTCTAGAACGAGCCAGCGCGCGCGAGACCGCGGTGCGAGTGGCAGCCGGTGCCGTGGCGAAACAACTGCTGGCAGTCTGGGGAATCGAAGTGTTCGGCTATGTGGTCGAGCTGGGCGGCCAGCGGATCGATCCCTTGCCAGGTACTCTAGCAGAGCAGCGTGCGCGCCGTGACACTAGCGAATTGTATGCACTCGACCCGGCTTGCGAGCAGCGAGTGAAAGACCTCATAGACGAGAGCGGCAAAGAGGGAGACACTCTGGGGGGAGTGGTCGAAGTTCGGGTCGAGGGCTTGCCATTTGGTTTGGGTACCCATGCGCAGTGGGATCGCAAACTGGACGGCCGCTTGGCCCAGGCGGTCATGTCGGTGCAAGCGATCAAGGGAGTAGAAATTGGGTTGGGGTTCGAGGCCGCACGTCGGCGCGGATCGCAGGTGCACGACCCGATTCAATTCGATCCAACCCAACGCGATTCCCCGAACCTGGGGTACACGCGACCTACCAACAACGCAGGGGGCCTGGAGGCGGGCATGACCAATGGCCAACCCCTTGTGGTGCGGGCGGCCAAGAAGCCGATCAGCACGTTGCGCAAGCCCCTGGACTCGATCAACCTGGCGACCAAGGCTGCGGAAGCGGCGGCCTACGAGCGAAGCGATGTGTGTGCGGTTCCAGCCGCAAGTGTGATCGTGGAAAATGTCGTGGCATTCGAAGTCGCCGCTGCCGTGGTCGAAAAGTTTGGCGGCGATAGCGTGGAGGAGATGCAAGCCCGCTATCGGCTGTTCCACGAATTGGCGCGGGCGCGGTAGGAACGGCGCGGAGCGGGAGTCGGAAAGAGACCAGGATGGTCCACCTATACGAACGAACACGCCGCCGCTGGTGCCGCAGGGCATTCGTCATCTGCTGTGCGCTGCCAACTG
The DNA here is from genome assembly GCA_964434905.1 of uncultured Pirellulales bacterium. Taxonomy (GTDB): domain Bacteria; phylum Planctomycetota; class Planctomycetia; order Pirellulales; family CAYNRE01; genus CAYSXM01. The sequence continues at coordinate 1,584 of CAYSXM010000758.1, forward strand.
TGGGGTTGCTGGCCTGGACGCAGTGGCTGACCAGCGAGACCTATCTGCGGCAACAGGCTCAGGGACTCAGTCGAGCGTTGGGTACGTCCGTGGCGCTGGGCAGCTTGACCCACCTTCGGCCCGGCGTGGTGCGTTATGGGCAAGTGCGGCTGGTGCACCCGGAATCGGGAAGGGTGCTGTTGCACTTCGATGAATTGAGCGTGGCGCGGCGCGGGTCAACTGTGGTGTGCGTGGCTAACGAGGGCCGACTCGCGGCAGATGCCGGAATCGAACTGGGAAGATTGGTGGCACAACGTCTTCGCGTGTTGCCGGGGGAGTCTTCGCCCCCTTTACGATTGCTGGCCAGGAAATTGCAGATTGCCAATGTGGACAGGTCGGCCGGCGAAAGCCTGTGGGACGTGGAAGCCGGGGTCGAGAATTCCGCCGAAGGCGCGCAAGCCCGGCTGGCATTTCGCACCGCTGCCCATGCGAACCACAGGCGTGCCGAGCTGCTAGTGGCGAGAAATCGCCAGACCACGCCAGCGGCAACCTGGGCCAAGATTTCAACGGGCGGTGCGCCGCTACCTTGCCAGTGGGCCGGCGGGTGGTGGCCCGTCGGGGAAACCCTGGGGGCCGACGCGCGGTTTAACGGCACGTTGCAACTAAGCGACGAGGGCCGGGGCTGGGTGGGCGAAGCGACCGGACAATTGGTCGGAATCGATTTGGAGCGGCTGGTGGCCGATCACCTGGCACATTTTCTCAGCGGCAAGGCCGACCTCACGCTCGCGCCGCTACGGTTTCGCGAAGGCCGAATCGAGCAGTTGGCCGGCACAGTGACCGGCGGGCCGGGCTGGATCGGTCGCTCGCTGTTGGATCGTCTGAGCGAGGTGTTGGGGGCCGTGCCGAGACATCGCTCGCTGGTCAGCGATCCAGCGCGCTGGACCTATGGACTCCTGGCGTGCGAGTTCCATCTCGACGAGCGCGGACTGCGGCTGCGCGGACTGCCAGAGCAACCGGGCCCGCCTGCGATTCTGGCAGACGATCGTGGGCCCATGCTCGCGCCCCCCGACGGCTGGTACCCTGCTGCCGACGTATTGCGCGCCATGGCCAGCGACGATGCTTCTTGGGTGGGGCGCGATCGGGTGTTG
>CAYSXM010000759.1:0-2706 GCA_964434905.1 uncultured Pirellulales bacterium
TCCGGCGATCGCGCGGCGCATGTCGGTGTCGGCCTGCATGTTTCGCAACTTGTAATAGTCCAAGATCCCCAGATGACCGGTGGCAAATGCATCGGCAATTCCCTTGGGCACCTCGGCTTCGGCAGCGACCAGACCCGCTCGAGATTCCTCAATCTTGGCGATCATCTCTTGCTCTTGTGCCACGGCCATGGCACGCCGGCTTTCGGCCTTGGCCTGCGCCACGCGGGTATCGGCTTCGGCCTGGTCGGCCTGTAGCCGGGCGCCAATATTGTCGCCGACGTCGATATCGGCAATGTCGATGGAAACAATTTCGAACGCGGTCTGGGAGTCCAGCTTCTTCGCCAACACCGCTTTGGAAATCATGTCCGGGTTCTCCAGGACCTGCGAGTGCGAGTTGGCCGACCCGATGGCGCTGACAATGCCCTCGCCCACCCGCGCAGTGATCGTCTCCTCGGTAGCGCCGCCGATCAACTGATTGATGTTTGTGCGCACCGTAACCCGCGCCTTGACCTGAAGCTGAATACCGTTCTTGGCCACGGCGTCGAGTGTTTCCCGCCCGCTGCCGCGCGCCGGGCAGTCGATCACCTTGGGGTACACGCTGGTCTGCACGGCTTCCAGCACGTCGCGCCCCGCCAGGTCGATGGCGGTCGCCAGCTTGTAATCCATCTCGATGATCTTAGCCTTGTTGCAGGCGATCAGCGCGCGGATTACGCGAGGCACGTCACCACCAGCCAAATAGTGAGCTTCAAGCTGTTTGGTCGTCACGCCGCTGGCATCGTCCAGACCACTTTGCACCGCCATGATCTTGCTGCGCACGATCACCGCCGGGTTCACCTTCCGAAACGTCATGAACACCAGGTCGAACAGGCTGACTCCCGCACCGGTGGCCAACGACTGCACATATAGCCGAAAGAAACGCGCCAGGATCACCAACAGCGCCAACAAGAAAACCAACACCACCAGCGTGGCACCGATGACGACCCAGGTTGTGGTCGGAACATCTTGTGCAAATAGCGACATTCGATCGACCCTCTCGAACACAGGTTACGCTGATGGCCCCGGCCGGCCGGGCACGTGCGACCATATGAATCCAACCTGGCCCGAATTGAACGCGTTCTGGTCGCGGTGTCAAGCTGGCCAAGGCCAACGGCGAGTACGGCCAGTGCACTGCGGACACCACCCTGGCCCCGAAAAACGCCTTCCGGAAACCCGCGTTCGACAAAATCTCTTCGAACCAGGCATCAACGGCCCACCAGTGCGGCGCGAAGTTGCGCCGCTGCCAGTTCCGGCACCACGGTGTTTACTGCCTGCCCGCTGGCCCATTCGAAACCGGCCCAAGTCGCCAGACGCGGAAGTATTTCCACGCGCCAGTGAAAACTTGCATCGTCCCCGCCTACCAACGGCGCCGTTCGAAACAGCACGTTGTAGGGTGCCCCAGGGTGCAGTTGGCACAGTCGACGTAGGCAGCGGCGCAGCAGCCCGGCTAGTTCGTGCATCAATTCGCCTGCGGCCAGCTCGTAACGCGCCGCATGCACGCGCGGCGCCACGTGCATTTCCCAGGGCCAGCGGCTGGCAAAGGGAGCCCAGGCCAATAGCCCTAGTGTGGCCTCGATAACCCGGCTGCCCGTCGTCATCTCGCCCGCCAGCAGCTCGCACCAAGCACACCGGCCGTGAAGGGCCCAATGCCGCGCGGCGGCATCGGTTTCCAACTGCACGTCGGCCGGCACCATGGGGGTGGCCATCAATTGGCTGTGCGTATGATCGAGCGAGGCTCCCGCCCAGGGGCCCACGTTCTTGAACGCCACGGCCCAGGCCAAGCTGCGATCGCGCGACAAGGCCCGCAAGCGATCTTGAATCGCGCGACACGCCGCCACTGCTTCCAACTTCGTTAGGTCCTCGAAACCACGTACATGGCGTGGCGATTCGATAACCACCTCGTGCGCGCCCTGGCCAGGCGCCGCGCACCACAGCCCGACCGATGGCAGCACAAACCTTGCCGCCGTTTCGAAGGCCGGATACCGGTTAGGCACCACGCGCAACTGCCAGGCACCCTGCCTGTCGAAGACCTCCTGCACGGCGTCGGGGGTTTCCCCTTCGTGCCCCGGGCAAAACGGACATTGCCTCTCTGGTTCGTGGCTCGCATAAAAATCGGGCCGCGCGGCTCTGCCCGGCGCGATGCAGACCCAGCGGTCGACCAGCGGATCTTTCCGCCATTCAGACATGATTGTCCTTCCTGGACCGCGGCGCACCGCCGCCACCGCTGTACGAGGGCGAGCCCGTGCGCGCTAGACGTAGGCTTCCTGCCGAAGCTGCGCCAACGTGTGGTGATACAACGATTCGTACTGGCGAGCGCTGGCATTCCAAGACCAGTCTTGTCGCATGCCGGTCGTCACCAGGCGGCGCCAGTCTTCGTCACCTCGTCGATAAGCCTCGACCGCGCGGGCCAATGTGGCAGCCAGCGCCTCGGACGAATACTCGTCGAAGCTAAACCCGTTGGCCGAACCCGCGGCCAGGTGTGCCGACGTGGTATCGGTAATCGAGTCGGCCAGGCCACCCGTCGAGCGGACCACCGGGGGTGTGCCGTATTTCAAACTGTAAAGTTGGTTCAGACCACAGGGCTCGTAGCGACTGGGCATCAGAAACAGATCGGCACCCGCTTCGATCTGGTGAGCCAGAGGATTGGAAAAATCGAGTTTCGCGGCGATC
>CAYSXM010000760.1:0-2697 GCA_964434905.1 uncultured Pirellulales bacterium
TCAAGCTGGGTAGTTTGGCGCTCATGCAGGCGGCTTGGCGAGATTTGCCAAAGATTCGGGTTGTATCAGGCCGAACTTTACCATCGCAGACCCTTAGGCAGCTCGCAGGCAAATTTGCACGCCAAGAACCGAGGGGTCGGAATTCTAGGGTGGGTTGGTTACGCGGTCCACGTCAATCAGGGAAAGCGTGCCTGGCTAGCCCCAAGCCTGCCCGGCAAGAAGAACGAACGAATATCCGGCCACGTTGGGGGCATGGGACCCGCCGGCGCGGCCAGGCGAAACTAGGGGGGGAACAATGAACTATCGCATGGCTTCACTGTGCTTGCTCGCGGCAGCCGTCGGCTGCAAGGCGGTGGGCACGCACAATCTGCCGCCCGCCGAGATGCTGATGCATCCTGGCCCCGGCGTCGATGGCCCCGGACCTGGTGTGATGATGCCCGGGGGCGAAGGCGCCCCGTGCTTGGCCGGCGGGGCCTCGCAGGTCGAATTCGGTGGCCCCGAGGGAATGCTGGTCAACTGGGATGTCAGCGCGCCGGGGCAATTCGATTCGGAACCGCTGGTCTCTCCAGGTCGGTACAACTTCCCGCAGGGGGCCATCTATCGGCTGAAGCTGACCAACATTCCAGCGCGGCCGGGCATGGAGCTTTATCCCACCTTGGAAGTCGCTCCGACCTTGCCGCGGACCGATGCCTATCTGGCGCACAACGCCATTCCGGCGCAATTCACCGAGGAAGATTTCGACCAGGTGCAATCGGGCAACTTCGTGACCAAGGTCATCTATCTGCCCGACGCCGAATATCAAGACCTGGCCGTGGCCGGCGTGGAAACGTTGGTTAGCACGCGGCTCGATCCGGGTGTCGATCCCATTGTCGAAGCCGATCGCCGCGGTGCCATTCTGGCGATCTTGCGGATTGGCAACAAAGACCTGCAGGTACCGACGCCGGAAATGGCCAATGGCGCCGGCGTGATGCCCGCGGCCTATTGTGCGCCGAACGGCATGCCCGCGTCATTGCCCGGTGGCGTGGCCGGAGTCACCGCGCCGCAATATGGCATGCCCATGACCGGCACGCCGATCGGTCTGCCGGGACCGCCCCACATTCCGTTGGGAGTTCCGGCCGGGTTGCAGCGTCACGTGGTGACCAATCACACGCACCACAACATACCGCATCCCACGAAAAAGATGGCGATTCACGTCAAGCAGCGGCCCGGATTCAGTTATCCGAAACCGGTCAACCGTGTGCACATTACGGAGTCGACCAAGTCGCCCTTGGCGTTCCTGCGACAACCGTTCAGCAAGCGTCGCGAGTGCGTCGAGTAGCTCGAATGGAACTCGGCGGCGGTGGGCCTGGCGCTACCCGGCGGTCTCGCCCAGGCCCACGTCGGATGAATCGAACCACACTGAATGCGAAATCCAAGTCAATGGTCCCCTCGCTTCCCACTCCGCACCACCACCACGGCTGGCTGCGGCTAGGAGTCGCCATGGCGATGGCGTGCCAGGTTCTGTGGTGCCTCGGCACCACGGCTCCGGCGCACGCCCAGATGCCAGGGGTTCACTACCCTCAGAGTGGCGTGTCCGCACCGGGAGCGATTGGCGCCTGGCAACTCCAGCGAGGAGGGCCATTGCCTGGATTTTTTCAGCCGGTCGAGATCCGAGGCCCCCAAGGGGCCTTGATCTCGCTGGCCATCGAGGGCCAATTCTCCGAGCCCGAGCCCTCGCCCCGGCTCGTCGCACTGGCCATTGCTGGGGTGTATCGCATTCGGGTGACGGGGATCGAATTCCACGAGGGCGAAGAAGTTTTTCCCACGATCGAACTGATCGATCGTTTGTACGCGCCGGCCGGCCAGGCAGCGCGCTTCCCGATTCCCGTCGAGCTAACGCACACCGACCTGGAACTGGCGCTCGAAGGCAAGTTCGTCACCCGCGTGATCTACTTGGAAGACCCCGACCGCGCACTCCCGCGCCGGCAAGCGGGGCACGAAACCCAGTGGCTCGATGCGGGCCAAGGCGAAAACCCGCTCAAGCTGGCCGACGAACTCGGCCGGCCAGTGGCACTGCTGCGCATTGGCGGGCGCCAGCCGGTGCCTGGGCCCGACGGTACCGACGAGGCATTCTTGCACGGTTGCCCGCCGCTGTTGGTGTTTCACCGCGACCCCACCCGGCAGGTGTTGGGGGCGCGGCACAGTCGCAAGTCGACGGCCCAGGTGATCCCCGTGCAAGCGCTCGCGCCCCGCCGCGCAAGGAACAACCAATGAGCTTGGCATCCGAGCGCCGCCACACCGCCTGCGACGCAACGCTCCTGCCGCGCTGGCTACGGCTGGCCTTGCTAGCGCTCGGTGTGGCCATACTGTCGGCCTGCGCCAGCCCGCGAGCGGGCCTCGATGCTCACCACGCACGCGGGTCACGCCGCGTGCCGCCAGATGGTTCGGCTGCGCCGACCACCGCACCGCAGCAGCCAGTGCAACTGGTCAGTCATGAGGAAGTCAACGCGGATCCGCGAACAGAGCAAACCGAGCAGGCTTCCAACATTCTGGTCGAGGAGCACACAGGCGATCTGTCCGGCGAGGAATTGCCGCGCGAAGATCTCGGCGAGCTTCCGTGCCTCGACAACGAATCGCCCCCCTTGCCCCAGGTGGTGCTGGGACCGTGGTCGCCCCCTGGCTTAGGGCAACCGTGGCCCGAGACTGAATATCTACGCG
>CAYSXM010000761.1:0-2695 GCA_964434905.1 uncultured Pirellulales bacterium
ATGGATGGTCCCTTGAGGTCGATTCGATCGAAGTACACATGCCCGGCGTCGACTCGAAAACTGATGTCGCTGTCGGTAAACGCGCTGCGTTCAGGTGGGCGCACGCTCAGCACGCGAAACAACCTCACCATGAACGGGGTGTCGTACAGGCTCGCCTCGCGCAGATGCAACTGGCCGCCCCCGCCTAGCGCGTGTCGGGCCTGGCCATGCCCGGTCAGATGCACTTCTCCCGACAGCTTGCCCCCCAGCGGCTGACTGGCGCCCGACAATTCACGAGTTGTGCGTGTCAGATCCAGATTCGTGAGCGCGGCATCCAAGCGAAATCTTTGCGAGTCGTCGAGCGCCAACCCGCCATCGCCGACCACGGTGCCCCCCGCGACCTGGGCGGTAATGTGGCGGGGATGCTGCCCCGCGGCGGGCTGATCGGCCAGACCGCCGAGCAACAATCGCGCGTCGTCAATCCACAACGGTCCCTGAACTTCGCTCAATTGCAATTCGTCATACATCAGCGAATCGACGTCCAATTCGCCGCGTGCGTGCAAATGTTGCCCGTCGTAATTCCCCGCCAGCGAAACGGCGCCATGGATCTTGTCCAAGGGTACGCCGCAATTCAGCCGGGCATCTTGCAAGTCGACTTTTAAATTCCAATGGGCCTGTACGGGTTCGTCGATCGCGGCGCCACGCGACAGAGCGACCTGGCCGGCCAGACCCAACCAGCCCCGGGGATCCAGTCGCCGCACTTCGTCGCGCAGACGCGGTGGCAGAGCCTTGGCCAAATCGCGATCGGCCTCCAGCCGGTCGATGGCGAGCTTGTTTATTTCCACCTTCCAGCCGCCATCGGGATCAAGATGGCACGCCCCCGTGGCTTCGACCAGACGGGTCGGGCCGTGTTCGGCGGTGAGCTTGCGAAAATCGACGTGTCGATCTTGGAAAAAGAATTCTCCGCCCAGGTTTTCCAAGCGATAGGGAAAATAGCTGGGCTCGATCGACGTGGTGCCCGCCAGCGGCCACACTCGGGCCCACATGTGCAAGTTGGGTTCGCCAGCAATATAGCTTACCTGGCTTCGAAAGTTCACCGCGCCGCGGGGTTTGAATTGGTTCCATAGCTCGCGCAGATTGGGATCTTGCACGGCGTCACGCAATTCCTCCTCGAGCGGCACCCGACTGCCCGTAAAATTCAGCACCAACAGGTGTCCCTGGGGCGTGGGCTCTAGTCGCCCCTGACATTCCACGTGACCGGTGTCGTTCACTCCGGAGAGTTGATCGAAGGTCCACACGCCATCGGTCACCTGGATTTTTCCACGAACCTCGTCCAACGGATAAGCAAAATGGTCGTAGCGCAAGCCGCAATGATCCAATTGCAGCGTCACCTGATACCTGGGCCCTTGGTCCCAACGGTTTGATTCCTGCTGGAACAGTCCGTCCAGCCGGAAACCGCCCCGCGGGTGCAGCGATCGGACCACGGCGCCGGCATGGTTGTCGAGCGCTTGCAATAATTTGTCGTCCAACGGCAAGTGATCGGCGGTAACACGCAGCCACCCGGCTCCGCCCTGGCTGGCCTGATCCCATCTGCCGGTGATCCGCAACTCGTCGGTGCCGCTATAGGCCACCAGGTTGCCCTTGAGCAAGTCGTCTCGATACTCGATCTGCCCCTCGGCGCGCTCCAATCGATAGGGAAACTTGTAGTAAGTGAATGAGGCGTCGCGCAGGCGGGCCACAATTTCCGTGGGGCGCCACAGCCGGCCGTCGCTGCGCGCTGAAAAATCGACATCCACTTCACCAGCCGGCAGGTACTTTCCCCACTCGCCGCGCCAGGGCGCCGGCAAGGAATCCAAGGTCAACATCCTGCGATCCAGCACGACCTTGCGGGCGGCGGCGCGCAATTCCGACGGTGAATTCACTCCCAAGCCTTGCTGGCGATACGTCAGCCAGAGACTAGTAGCTCCGTTCCGGGCCGAAAGTTCCTCGATCGTCAATTGGTTTTCATCGCAATGCACGCGTGCTTTCAGTTCCGACAAGGGGAATGGCAGCCGTGGGTCATCCAAGCGGCCCCGCGACAAACTGCCGTCGAGCGTGAATCGCACGGGCTCGGCTGCATCCGCACGGTATCGAAGCGTATACGTGAATTCACCGTGGGCGCGCAGTGCCGCGGCGCGATCCAAGGCGCCGGCCAGAGAGGCGGGAAGGCTGGCCTGAAATTCGGGACAAAAGTCCAAACCCGATACCGCGCCCCCGACCTGTAGGCGATCGCCCGTCAGGCTCAATACGCCGTTGACTTCCACGCGCCGCACATGATCGCTGAGCAAGTATCCTCGCACTTGGTAACGATCTTGCGGCCCAGGACGCCCCGCCGCGGCGCCGGCGGTTGGCAACACGGTGAGGTGCACGTCGCGCAGCAACAAATGGCTGGCCGGGCTTCGCGAAGGGTCGAATAGATCGACCATCGTGTTCTCGATGGTGATCTTGGGCGCCAAGTCGCTTAGAAACGGTAGCGGCAACAGCGCGCTGCTGCTCCAGCGATCATCCGCGCGACGCGTGGCGAACAGCGTCGCCCGGCGGGCCACGATCTCGTGCCAGTTGGGAAGACCGCGCACCAGATCACGCAGTTTGGCTGGCGACCGCAGCAGTACCTCGTCGACCGCCAACAGTTGGCTCTGCGGTCCAGAGGCTTGACGCTCGTGCGCGGTGAGGTTGC
>CAYSXM010000762.1:0-2694 GCA_964434905.1 uncultured Pirellulales bacterium
TGATTCATGAGCCTTCTACTGCGTAGCCGAAGTTCAAGCATCATCCGGGCTTGGCCCCGGGGCGCCACCGTGGGCTCCGGCAGTGTTGGTTCCACCGTTTAGCTCCTGAAGAGGTAATCCGAGTCGCCATGGCCACAGAAACCGCTCCCCCGGCGTCGCCTAAGAATGTTGTCGATCTTGCCGCCGCCACGGTCCGATTTTGCGGCGACTCGGGCGACGGGATGCAATTGGCCGGTTCGCAGTTGACGAACACCTCGGCCCTGGCCGGCAACGACATCGCCACGTTTCCCGATTTTCCGGCCGAGATCCGCGCCCCCCGCGGCACCAAGGCCGGAGTCAGCGGTTTCCAAATCCACTTCGCGAGCAAGGAGATCTTCACCCCGGGCGATCAGGTCGATGCCTTGGTGGCGATGAATCCAGCCGCCTTGGTCACGAACCTGGAAGACCTGGTCACCGACGGCAACGGTGTGTTGATCGTGAACACCGACGCCTTCGACAAGAAGGGGCTCCAGCAGGCAGGCTATACGGTCAGTCCGCTCGACGATGGCAGCCTGAACTCCTACCGCGTGTTTCCGGTCGACATGACCAAGCTCACCCGGTTGGCGGTGGAAGAGCTGGGGCTAGGCCTGAAGGAAAGTGACCGTTGCCGGAACTTCTTTGCGATGGGCCTGGTGTTTTGGCTTTACGACCGGTCGTTGGAGCCTACCCAGCGCTATATCGACGCCAAGTTCGGCAAGCGCCCCACGATTGCGCAAGCCAACCATCGGGCGTTGTTGGCCGGCTACAACTATGGCGAAACGACCGACGCGTTCGTCAGCCAGTATCGCGTGCCCAAGGCCAAGCTGGCACCGGGCAGATACACGAACATTATGGGGAACCAGGCCACAGCCTATGGCCTGATCACTGCGTCGCGTCGCAGCGGCAAGGAGTTGTTCCTGGGCAGCTATCCCATCACGCCGGCCAGCGACATCTTGCACGAACTGTCGAAGTTCAAGCAGTTCGGGGTGCGTACCTTCCAGGCCGAGGATGAAATCGCCGCCATCACCTCGTGCATCGGTGCATCGTTCGCCGGCGCCATGACGGTGACCACCTCGAGCGGACCGGGCATCGCGCTGAAGACCGAGGCGATCGGCCTGGCCGTGATGACCGAACTGCCGCTGATCGTGATCAACGTGCAGCGCGGTGGACCTAGCACGGGGCTGCCCACCAAGACCGAGCAGGCCGACCTGTGGCAGGCCGTGTTGGGGCGCAATGGCGAGTGCCCGGTTCCGGTCGTCGCCGCGCGTAGCCCGGCCGATTGTTTCGACGCCGTGCAAGAAGCGTGGCGCATCGCTCACCGCTACATGACCCCCGTCTTTTTGCTGACCGACGGCTATATCGCCAACGGCTCGGAACCGTGGAAAATTCCCGACCTCAAGGACCTGACGCCCGATCCCATCGTGCATCCGGGGCCACTGGCCGAAGGTGAAACCTTCATGCCCTATGCCCGCAACGAGCAGTTAGCCCGCCCCTGGGCGGTGCCGGGCACCCCAGGCCTGATGCACCGCATCGGTGGGCTGGAAAAGCAAGACGTGACGGGCAACGTGAACTACGAGCCCGAGAACCACCAGAAAATGGTCCACCTGCGTGCCGCCAAGGTGGCCGGCATTGCCCGCGACATACCTCCCCAATCGGTGGAAGGGCCCGACCGGGGCAAGCTCCTGGTCGTCGGCTGGGGTGGCACCTATGGCGCGATCGCTTCGGCCGTGCGCAACTGCTGGGAGCAGGGGCTCTCCGTGGCCCACGCACATCTGCGCCATTTGAACCCCTTTCCGCAGAACCTGGGCGAGTTACTGACGCGCTACGAGCGCGTGCTCGTGCCCGAGTTGAACCTGGGGCAGTTGCGGCTGTTGCTGCGGGGTCACTTCCTGGTCGATGCCGTGGGCTACAACAAGGTGAAGGGTAAGCCCTTCACCGTCGGAGAGCTGGAAGACGCCATGCGGCAACTGCTCGACTAACCCGCGACCGTGACCCCACCCGACCGTGGCCCCACCCGACCGTGGTCCTAGCCCGATCGCGACGCACGCTTCACGAACACCCCTTGACTTCTTTTCGACCCGACGGTGAATCCGATGTCCCATGCGACCGACCTGCCCGTGCTCAATGCTTCTGACTTTGCCAGCGATCAAGATCTGCGCTGGTGCCCCGGCTGTGGCGACTACGCGATCTTGGCGCAGATGAAGAAGATTCTGCCCAGCACCGGGGCCCGGCTGGAAAACACCGTGTTCGTTTCCGGGATCGGTTGTTCCAGCCGGTTTCCCTACTACATGAACACCTATGGTATCCACTCGATCCACGGCCGCGCGCCCGCCGTGGCGACCGGGCTGAAAATCTGCCGGCCCGACCTGAATGTGTGGGTAATTACCGGCGACGGCGACGGGTTGTCGATTGGCGGAAACCACCTGATGCACGCCATTCGCCGCAACCTGAATCTGAACATCGTATTGTTCAACAACCGCATTTACGGGCTGACCAAGGGGCAGTATTCCCCCACCTCGCCCCTGGGCAAGGTGACCAAGAGCACGCCGATGGGCACGGTCGATTTTCCACTGCACCCGTTGTCGATCGCCATCGGTTGCGAGGCGACCTTCGTGGCGCGCTCGATCGACGTGCATATCAAGCACCTGGGCCACACGTTGCAGCGCGCGGCCGAGC
>CAYSXM010000763.1:0-2691 GCA_964434905.1 uncultured Pirellulales bacterium
AACCCGCAAGGGGTTTGGGGGAAATAACTTCTAGTGCAGCGGGAGTTGTCTCGGATTCGTCAAAGGACGACAGTCGCTGCACTAGCCCCGTTCGGCCACCATCCGTGCAGAATGGGGACCACGCAGATCCCACACCGCAGCCAGGGCCATCGCGCAAAGCACCCCGCCCGACCAACAGTGCCACGTGGGGCCCAGCGTAGGTGCGAAGACGGCCAGGCCACCCACGCCCGCGAAGACGCCCAGAAACAGCAATTGAAACAAGCCTTGGTGCCGCGTGCCGATGCTCACTCGGGCAGTCCAAGCAAACAGCAATCCGGAAGCCAGTAGGCTGTACAGTGCCCAGGTAGTCGTGGGCGAGTCGATGCTAATCATCCGTGATCGGCCTTTCAGGCCTGACACCATTTTTTGCCGCCGCCAGCCGGCCCAACTCGGGCGAAGACTATCCCCAGCGGCCAATTGACACAAGTCGAATGCCACCAAACCAAGACAATGGAAAAACTGGGATGCCTGGGTTGAATGGGCGCAGGCTGCCCATCGACATCGAGGACGAGCCCATTCGCGTGAAGCGACCACCAGGGTTGGCGTCCAAGAAAAAACGACGCGGAGCTGACGGACCCGCGCCGTGCGGCACCCGTTGTGCGGCAGCCGTTCTCCGCATCGTCGTAGCCTGGGCTGCTACGAGCCGGCTTTCTTGGTTTCGGTAGTGTTTCCCGCCGTGGTGGCCGGCGCTGGTTCCGCCGGGGCTGCCCGATCGATAAACGAGGTCAGCGATTCGACGCTCTGGGCGCCAGTCAACTGGGTTCGTTTGAAGGTTCCGTCGGCGCGTCTCTCAAACATCACGAGTTGCGGAATCGACCCACCCCGCATCAACCGGCGTGCCAGATCGTGCTCGTGATCGGCGTTGACCACCGCAAAGGCGACCCGTTTGAGCAGCCCTTTGCGACGGGCCTGGGGAATGACCTGGTCTTTCATTTGGCGACAAGCGGGACACCAATCGGTGCCAACCAATACCACCAGTGGACGCCCCGAATCGACTTGCATCTTGTGTGCCGCCGCATAGGAGTTGGTGTGGTTGGTAGTTGCTAGCGATGCTTGCAGTAGCAGGGCCAGTGTAAAGCTGGTCATGGCTCCGTTCTCCTTATGCGTCGTGCCTGCCTGTGGCCCTGCAATCGCACCCGGCGATCGCCTTCGTGACCGCGAATGCGGGACGTCTTGCCGGGTCGCACCCCACAAAACTTCCGCTCGGCGCTAGGCAGTTCCGTGTGAAGTAAAGAAACAGAATAAAACGTCAGGTGGGTGGTCGCCGGCTTGCGGTCCGGCGCGGCGGGTATCCAGCGTGCGGTGACCTCGGTTAGTGTTTCCGCAGAAACCGTGCGAACCCGTGGCGGCCGCTGGAAGAGGTCAAGTTTATCCCTCCACAATCGCTCCACAAGCAGAAAATGACCAAGGCAAGAAGTCTTTTCCAATTGCAAAAACTAGATAATTTGGGAAGTATGCGTATTGTTGCGACTCCGCTAGTTTCGAGCTCGGATTTCCGATCGCAAGTCGTTGCCATGGTAGGGATTTCGCACATCGAACTAATTGAAGTCCGTCACCAGCCCGGTATACTCGCTGAGTTAGTCGCCGGCGGTTGCGAAGTGTGTGTTACTCTCTGTTCGCGTAGTGCCCCCGCTCCAGGGGTGGCACGATCCGATGGCTTTTTTGCCGCCAGGCGCGGTCCCACGTTATGAAACTGCGCGTCGGTCTGGTTGGTTTAGGCAGCGCTTGGGAAACCCGGCATCGGCCCGCGCTCCGTGCGCTCAGTGACCGTTTCGAGGTCCGCGCCGTGTGCGAGCAGGTTGCGCACCGGGCGACCCAGGCCGCACGCGATTTCGATTGCGCCGCCGTCGACGGGTTTCGGGCCCTCGTGCAGCGCGACGACATCGACGCCGTGTTGCTGCTTTCACGGCAGTGGTTCGGAGCCCTGCCCATACTGGCCGCTTGCGACGCGGGGAAGGCGATCTATTGTGGGCCCGACTTGGACTTCGACCCCGATCAAACCAGCATTATTCGGCAGCGAGTGGAAGAGTCGGGCGTGGCTTTCGTCGCCGAATTTCCCTGCCGCCAGGCACCCGCCACGTCGCGACTGAAAGAGTTGTTGGCCACGCGTTTGGGTCCGCCCCGACTGATTTTCTGTCATCGCCGCAATCCGTCCGTCGATACCGCGCACCAGGGGTCACGAAAACCACCAGAGAAAAGTCGCTTCAGCGACCTGATCGAACTGGTCGACTGGTGCTCCTATGTGGCCGGTGTCGAACCCACCTCGGTCATGGGGTTGGTCCATGCCTGCGACGGCGGCACGGGCGAGGAAGACTACCAGATGATGAATTTAGATTTTTCGATCGGCGCACAGCCCGGCACCGGCATTACTGCGCAGATTAGTTGTGGGCGCTACGTGCCAGCCGGTTGGCCCGAAGCGGTCTCCTTCCGGCCCCCGGCGGCCCTCCAGGTGGCCTGCCAGCACGGCCTGGCGTTTATCGATTTGCCGGCCACGCTGGTCTGGTTCGACGAAGCGGGGCGACACCAGGAGTCGCTCGATAGCGAACGTCCGATTGGCGAACGCATGCTGTCGAACTTTTTTCGGGCCGTTACCAGCTTGGTGCGCGATACGACCAGTTTGAACGATGCCTACCGCGCGCTCCGCATTGTTCA
>CAYSXM010000764.1:0-2685 GCA_964434905.1 uncultured Pirellulales bacterium
GTCGCTGAATTCGCTCCAACCGAGGCGCGACGATGCCGGCATGACGACCAGGGTTTGCGAGGTGGAATCGATATGGTCAATGCTCAGCTTGACGTTGTCATCGGGCGGATCGACCTGATGGCACAGGTATTCGTTCAAGACATAGCTCGTGCCCTTGCGACCGTGCGCGGCAGCTTGGGCGATGGCCTGGTTACGTTGATCTAGCGGGCACACGCGCAGTGCGTCGACGTTCTCGGTGTACGGTCCTAGTTGATAGATCCACGCGCCGGTCGTGTCGAATTGGGTACTCAGCGTGGTTGGCGGAAAGGCACCGCGGTGAGAATCGCAATAGAGCCGAATCGCAATGCCGAGCTGACGAAGGTTGTTGGCGCACTTGGTCATGTCGGCGGCCTGCCGGGCAGCCTGGACCGCCGGCAGCGCGAGCGCCACCAGCAAGCCGATGATCGCCACGACCACCAGTAGCTCGATCAACGTCATCGCGGCGCGGCGCGTGGCAGGTGAGGTCACGATGTGGCATTCTTTCGTCAGGTAAAGCAAACGGCCGACCCGCGGAAGGATGGCCCTGCCGCGGTTTCGCCCCGCAATTCACGCCTCGCGTTGTCGGCGCTGCACACCGGCGCGTGCGAGGGCCAGCGCGATGCCCAGGGCCGCTAGCGACAGGCTGCTCGGTTCCGGTACTTGCGAGTGAATCGCCGCCAGACCGCGCGCGACCGCGTCGTCGTCGGTCACGCCATAATTACCCACGGCCCAGAAGGTCTCCGACCCGAAATAGTTCGGGTTGGAAACCTGAAAGCCGATGGCGTACAAGCCGGTCGGGGCGTCGGTGGGCAAGGTGATATTCAAGGCCGAGTGTCCACCCAGCGTTCCGTTGTAGGCCGGCAGTGTGCCGACGGCGACCGAGGTATCGCTGGGGTTCACGGTGGCGCTGATACCCGTCCGGGAAAGTAGGACGCTGACCGGCGGCAGGCCCAACCTCTCGGTCGCATGGTCCCAATAGATCAGCGCGCCTGGATGCCAGGGCGAGTCGGCAACCTGGACCGTCAGGGCTTGCCCCACGGGGAACTGGCCGAATTTCGGGTAGTAGCCCGCGGCGCCCTTCACGCCTGTTCCCGTCAGGATGAATTCGCTCTCTTCTGGATCGTAGACGACCAGCGATTGGCTCTGGAGCCGATTCGAGCCATCGATGCTGATGTTGAGGGGAATGCCGTGCCCGAAACTGGGCGGCGAGCCCAGGCACGCGAGCAGCCCCAGCGTCTGAATGGCAATTCGTTTCATGTTGTGTTTCCAAAGCTTGCCGGTGAAAGCCTCGCTGCAATGCGCGAACCGTTGGCTCGCGCATTGCGTCACGGCGATCGCCGAAAATGGTCGGATCATTGCCACACGTTCCTATCGAGCGGTGCGTGCGACTACGGATCGCCAACACCGCGAGGGGAGATCGCGATAGGTGCCGGTCGGGGAGAAACCTGACGCGCCCGCGCGGTCTCGCAGTGCGGTTCTGACGAGGAACGGGGCTGCGGGAAACGGACACGGGCGCGCAGGATACTCTGCCAGATGGCCAGGGTGTCGCCGTGGTGCTCGCGCCGTTCACGCGACAAACTGGTTTCGGCAGCCCCCGCTTTGCGACCAGAAGAACATGGTCGCGGGCGCTGCTGAACGTTGTGCAGAACGACGCGGCTACGCGTCGCGTGGCGGCGGCACGTCCGGCTGCTTGGAAATGGCCCGCCAACGGCAGACCATCAGGTCGCTCCGCCAGATTGGCGGCGCAGAATCGGCCGGTGCCTGGAGCAATGGCGGGGGCAACGCCAGAGCGCCCGAAACCACCCACAGGGTTGCGAGCCCCTGGCATTTGTAAGCGTGAATTCCCAATACCCAGTCGGCGACGGGGTTTTTCCGCGAGTGGCCGCCGTCGGCCACCGGGCTACCGCGCTCTGGCGATGTTCCAACCGCGGTGTTCGTCGTGCGGCAATGCGGGTCGGTGTCGATGCACGACGAAGCATTGCAGGCGGTCTGCCGTTCGTGCGAATGTTCGCAACAGGCACGAGATTGGTGTGCCCGGGTGGCCATTTCGGCAGCGGCCAAGACGTAATCCGGTGGCGTGACCCCATGCTGCGTGGCCCAGGCAAGCTTTTCTTGGGTCGACAGACAGCAGCACGATCTCCAACATTGCTCTGCCGATCGACAACCACACTGGTGGTGCTGGCAAGGAAAAGGCTCGGAGTGGGCTACATTCTCACCGGCCCGAGGCAGCGGAAACCCAATGGTAATGGCCAGATGCGCGGCGACGCACAGCCCGATGAAAGAGCGCCGAGCGAAAGACAGCCATCGAGAGGTATTGATTCTGGGGCGCATGGGCCTAGGTGAGGGCCAGCAGCCCGTTCCTCGTCACAGGCTGTGATAGTAATACCGGTCTTGCTTGTCAAGGGTTTCGCAAAGGGGCGCACCCCGACCACCGCAGTCACCAGGGTATGTCGAGATGGATCGCGAAACACTGTGGCCAGAGGTGGCGGCCACCACCTGGGCGTGCAGAATCTGGCACGTCAAACGGTGATAGCGAACGCGACTGCCCTACGCGGCTACGCGGATGCTAATCGTCGCGGCGATTGGTAAACCGCATGACGTAGTACAGCAATGTCAGCACCGATTGCAGTGTGGCTGCCACGTAGGTCATGGCGGCGGCGTTGAGCA
>CAYSXM010000765.1:0-2677 GCA_964434905.1 uncultured Pirellulales bacterium
TTACTGACCGGGTATTAGGTCGTCTCGCGTGGAAAAACGCTGTCTGCCATGATGGTTACTACGCCTGCGACGAGGGTTCGGTTCAGTCGGCCGGTAGCCGCGATTTAGTCGGCACGATTGCAAGCGAAGACCCGGCGCACACGCTCAACAGACTTCGGTGGTTGGCCATCATGCGATCGATCCACGGCTCGGGCAGCGCCCCACTACGCGGCGCCTTGAACTGGGTGGCCGGGTTGTTGCTGGCCTCGGCAGCATTTGCGGGAACGTGGCGCGTGCTCAATGAAACGCCCGCCCCGCTGGCAACGGCTCTCGATACCAGTTGGCAAACTGCAGCCTCCGCACGACACGACGCGTTCGGCCAACCGCTGCCCCCGGGGTGCGTGGCCCGACTGGGCGACCTGCGCTGGCGCGCGGAACACCCCCTGTCGGAAATCGCACTCTGCGCCGACGGCAGCCGCTTGGCGGTGGCCGGCACGGGCCGCCTTGCCGTATGGGAAATTCCCTCGGGCGATGTTGCCTGGGAGGTACCGCATGCCAATCGATCGCCTGGCACTTGGGTGGCGGCGTTGGCGCTGTCGCCCGATGGCAGTCGGCTGGCCGTGTCTCGCACGAACGGATCGATCGACATCTATCAGGTGGGGCAATCGCGGCCCCGATGCGAGTTGTCCGGCCACCGTCCGGGGTTTGCGATGGAGCTGGCGCGCGAAATTCATGGCGCGCTCGGCATGGAGACTGGTGGCCGGAACGATGGTGCCGATGTGATGGTCTTTCTGCCAGACGGCGTGACGCTGGTTTCCGGCGGGCCCGAAGGCGAACTGCGCTATTGGAACACCACCACCGGCGAGGCGATCGAATCGCGCGAGGCACACGCCGGACGCGTGGCGGGGCTCGACGTTTCGCCCGACGGCCGCTGGATTGCTTCCAGCGGTTGGGATGGGCGCATGCGGCTGTGGGACACCACGAGTAGGAAGCGGGTAGGGCAGTCGTTTCGGCACACCCAGGATGTGACGCCGGTGCGTTTCTCGGGCGACAACCTGCGCGTGTACGCGGTGGGCGCACAGCCGCGGCCGGATAACAACGTCGAGCCGGAGATGTTGTTGGAACTAGAAGTTCCGACCATGACGCTGCGCGCTAGCACCCCGTTGGCGGTGACCCATTGGCAGCAGGAACGAACCGGTTGGTCGTGGCCCGCATTGTGTGGTGGCCGGGGAGAGTTTCTGAGTGCCGCGCCGTCGGGCAAGATGGCGAGGTTTGGTCGGCAAGGCGTGACCGTGGAGGTACTCGAGGAACACCAGCTCGAGGATCCCGGAGTGTTCGAGCGCAATTGGAAAATCGCTGTTGCGGGAGATTTTGCCGCCCTGGCCGACCAGACTGGCCAGGTGACGCTGTGGAACCTGGCCGCGCGGAGCATTGAGAATCCACCAGGAATTGACACGCACTGCGGTTGGCCGCACGAGGCCGTGCTGTCTCCTAGCGGCGCATCGTTGGCCACGCTCGACCGCGCCGGCACGATGCGACTGTGGTCGCTACCCGACGGCAAGTTGTTGCGCTCGTGCGCTACGCAAGCCCACGGTCGTTTAGTCTGGTTGGCCGACGGGCGAACGCTGGCCGCACAGCATGTGGCTAACGCGTCTGAGAAACTCGAGGAGTCCATCGTACGCTATACGCTGTGGGACGGTACGACGGCGCTGCCTTCGGCGCCAGGGCCAGGTTTCACGGAAAGGTCGCAGTGCTTGGATGTCGACTGGCCAGGCCAAACGAGTGTGTGGTTCGTGCCGACCGAGAAGTCGGTCGGGGGCGCCAAGGTGGCCGGTGACCTGGTGTTGTTCGACCACGTTAACAACCAATCGCGGGCCAAGGTTCCCGGCCTGCCGCGCCCTCCATTGAGCGTGCGTTTGAGCTACGATCGTCGTGCGGTTTTGGTGTGGACGCGAGTGCCAAAACAAGCCTTTGCACTGACCTGTTACGATCTGCCGACGTGCCAGGTGCGTTTTGAGCGCAAGTTGAAAGACGCACGTTCTCCCTCTTCAGCGAATTGGTACCTTTCGGGAAACAACACTCTTTTGGCGGTCAAGAGCTACACGCCAATTCCACTCGCTACGGCGGGCGAGGCAACGCGACCAAGCCCGGCCGAACAAATTGAATTGATCGACATGGCAACGGGCCAGGTGCGGCAGACGATTGACCTACCTGCTTCGCGCACGACCTTCGCGCTGCAGCTTTCCAGCGACGCACAGCGACTGCTGATCCAGGATCGTGACGAAACGATCAGCGTGCCAAGAGTCGCGTCGATCGACACGAATTCGGGCCAGGTGGTGTGGCAAGTCAGCGCTTCCCCGAACGCCAGATTGTACCTGGCGCACAACGAGCAGTATGTGGTGGTAGCGCCCGACGGCGACGAATCGGGCACGCTGGTTTCGGTGCTCGACGCTGCGACGGGGCGCGAAATACGTCAATTGTCGGCGCCGGCCAACCTCACCGGCCCCACCGGTTTCTCGCCCGATGGGCGGCGCCTGTGGGGATCGCTGTACACCGGCGAACTGGTGTGCTGGGACCTGGCCAGCGGCCAGTTGACACGACGGCTGGCGGGGCATCACGGTTCGGTTGTGCGTTTGCAGTTCAGCGCCGATGGAAAGCAACTGGTGACCTGTGGCAGCGATGGCACCGCCGTGGTGTG
>CAYSXM010000766.1:0-2674 GCA_964434905.1 uncultured Pirellulales bacterium
GATCTCGACTTGCTGGCCGAACTGCGCATGGTCGCTGCTGGTTTTCCCGACTTGTCGCCAGACGCTGTGTTGCAGATGGGGACCCGGCAAGCAGCGCTCGCCTTGGGTTGCCCAGATGAAGGAACCCTGGCCCCGGGCCAGCGCGCCAACCTGCTGGCATTGGCTTCGCCCGCAGGCGTGAACGCCAACCCGGTGGCCGCACTCCTGGCTAGCGAAACGCTGGTGCGCGGCGTGTGGATCGACGGGCAGCTTGTGGCACATTAGCCAGTGGGCCGCGCGGCAGGCTTTCAAGTTCTCGCGGCAGGCCTTGAGCAGCGTGCAGGGCAGGGCGACAAGCGGCGCACACGCGATGGGAACTACCGCTCTAGCCGCGCAAACACTTCCTCTGCCAGCGCGTCGCGCTGGCTCTGCGGAGCACCCCGGTTATCGAGCCAGTCTAACACCTCGCGCGCGTCGTCAAGCGTTGTGCGCCGATTGGCCAACGGTGCGCTCGCCGCGCGCCGCGGTTGTGCGTGCGCCATCAGCCAGGTCCAAACCGGCCGTGCCCAAGCCGCTCGACGAACCCCAGTGGCAAACATGTGCGATTCTCCACGTGACGGTGAAACTGCACTTCCACAACTTCCACTGCCGCGCCGATTCTCCGTGAACGGGTGGAACGTCCTGTTGCGCGACGCCTCGAACCGCAGCGCCGCTGCTCGTTTTCAATTCATGTCCCGATTGTTTCACTACCAAACCATGGCTTGCGCGAGAACCCCAAAACCGAGCGAACTGTCCGCCGGCGCCGGGAAAAATGGTTTCTTCTCCCTAAAAGCGTCACAGGCCGTCAAATTGCATCGCGGGCCTCGCCATTGCTGCGCAAGTCTTGCGGTTGACCGCCGTGCAGGCGTTGCGAGTTCGGCTTCGGCGGCAGCCACCGCGCCTTGGCTCATCCGACGCTTACAAAACTAAAAGGCGAAGCGAGGAGTGAACCTGGCTTCGCCTGGTCGGTGATGCAGCGCCTAGCCAGTGGTCAGCAGGGCGATTGGGACGACGCCAAACTGGCAGGTTACGCGGGGCGTTGTTCAACACCCCCTTGCTGCTACTTGGGACTGACGTTGCTGCCCAGGAAATTCATCAGTTTGGTTTCCTGGCTCTGGGCCTCCATTTGGCGTGCAAGGGCGAGGTAGAAGCATCCAAACCAACCGCCCGAAACGGTCGCCAGCTCACCTGCTGCCACTTCGCGAAAACCAGACCTGCTGAGAATTGCTGCCTCGGATGTCATGGGGTGTACTCCTATTCTTCAATCCTGCCTCCGCTTGGGTTAACGCTTGTGACGCGGGAGGGAATGCGTCATGCATTCCATGCGCACAGACGGGGCGTTTGCAACAAGAATTCCAGGAGGAAGCGATTTTCGTGCCCCCTGATTCTAAACCAGTGGCTCCAAACTCATGGTCTCTTCCGGCATTTCGGGTGGCCGAAAACACGCCCGTGTCTGGACCGCACACGATCAACCGAGCAGAGAGTTTTCGCAGGCACCGGCTGCCCCGCCGCTACACCTGATACACACCCACGCGAAAGGGTTCATCTTCCGCGTGCCGGGTGGAGATTTCCAAGGCCACGATCAGGGCGCTGCGCGTGTCGGCCGGCGCGATGATCTTATCGACCCAGCCGCGCGCCGCGCCATACCGGCTGTCCATTTGCCGATCGTAGGCCTGCTTCACTTTGTCGCGCAACGTTTCTAGTTCCTTGGCGTCCACCTCGTGTCCTTGCCGTTTCAGGCTTTGCACGGTCACGTCCAAAAGCGTGCTCGTCGCCTGGTCTCCACCCATCACCGCGCAGCGTGCAGCGGGCCAGGCCAGAATCAGTCGCGGATCAAATGCCTTGCCGCACATGGCATAGTTGCCGGCCCCAAACGACCCCCCCAGCATGACCGTGATTTTTGGAACCCGGCTGTTGCTGATCGCATTGACCAGCTTGGCCCCCGCCTTGATGATTCCTTCCTGCTCGCTGTCGCGACCCACCATGAACCCGTTCACATCCTGCAGAAAAACCAGCGGCAGCCAATCCTGATTGCAATTCATCACGAACCGCGCGGCTTTTTCCGCGCTGTCCACGTAGAGCACGCCGCCAAATTGAATCGGTCCCGACGCTGGCCGCGACTGGTGGTGCTGGTTGGCCACGATTCCCACCGGAAATCCGCCCACGCGGGCAGTGCCACACACCACCGATTGGCCGAACTCGGCCTTGTATTCTTCAAAACTGCCGGCGTCGACAATCGTCTCCAGCACCTCGCGAACTTCGTAGTCCTTCCGCGGATTGGGGTGTACCAGGTCATATATCGATTGCTCGGGGCGCGCCGGGGGTAGCGCTGCCTGGCGATGAAACGGAGCAGCCGGTTGGGCGGCGTCCGGCCGCACCACGGCCGCTAGCGTGCGAACCCGCGCCAAGCACGTGGCATCGTCCGGTTCGCGATAGTCGATGGTACCGCTGATTTGCGCGTGCATTTGCGCGCCGCCCAGTTCTTCGTGCGAAACCTTTTGCCCGATGGCACTGCGCACCAGGGCGGGTCCTGCCAAATAAAGTCCCGATCCCTCGGTCATCAACAGTTTGTCGCACAGCACCGGCAAATAGCCGCCGCCAGCCACGCAATTGCCCATGATCGCGGCTATCTGACCTAACCCCATGGCCGAGATCA
>CAYSXM010000767.1:0-2673 GCA_964434905.1 uncultured Pirellulales bacterium
GCAGCGATCGACGTCGATCTCGCACCAACTTTGCAGATTCACCAACCCCGCCGGTTGCTGCTTCTTGACGATGCAATCGACCGGGCAGACCTCGAGACACGCCTCGCACCCGGTGCAATTGTCGGCGTTGATGACTGCCACTTCCTTGGGCAGTTTTTTGCGGGGGCCCTGTTTGGCCATGGCATGCGCTCGAACGAGTTGGGGGAAACGATTCCGGTTTTTAGCATCGGGCTCTGGCACCCCCCCTACAGGCGAGAGGCGTCAGGGAGACCGAAGCGGCCAGGGTATCATAGGCTCAAATCGGCCGGCAGCCAACGTCCCCCAGAGCTGATTTTCGCGCCGGGCACGCACGTCTGTCCGGAATGCCCTTCGGCCCGGCGGCCCCAGCCAAGTCGCCCCCACTGCGCCGGCGGGTTAGGCCAGGGGGGTTTTGGACAGTTCGCCCGGAATCTCTTGTACCAGTCGTGGCACGGCAAAGCCTGGCAGACGCTGCCGCAGTTGTTCGACAATCGCGCGGCCGTGTTCGAGCGGCGTGTCGAAGTGTGCGGCACCGGCCACACGATCGAGCTGGTGCAGGTAATACGGAATCACGCGGAGCTCGACCAGTCGGCGGCACAACGCCCATTGCGCGTCGAACGAATTGTTGACACCGGCCAAGAGCACCGTTTGGTTGAGCACGACGATGCCAGCGTCGACCAGGGCCGCTAGCGCTTTGGCCACCGACAGGTCGAGTTCCTGGACATGGTTGGCATGCACCACAACCCAGGGGGTCAGCCGCGTGCGCTTCAGGGTGTCGATCAGGCCGGCGGTTACACGCTGCGGAATCACAATGGGCAATCGGGTGTGAATGCGCAAACGAGAGAGGTGTGGTATTTCTGCCAAACGGTCGGCTAGCTGCGACAACTGCTGGTCGACCAGAACCCACGGGTCTCCGCCAGAGAGAATGACCTCTTCCAGGGTGGGGTCGGCGGCCAGTTCGGCCAAGGCGGGTTCCCATTGGTCGATGGAGCGTGGTCCGGGGCTATAGGGGTAGTGCCGACGGAAGCAATAGCGGCAATGGACAGCGCAGACCCCGGTTGTTACCATCAGCGCTCGCCCGGGGTATTTCCGCAACAATCCGGGGCGAACCGTGGCGGCCAGATCGCCTACCGGATCGGTCAGAAAGCCTGCCGTGTGCGTGGTTTCCGCGTCGCGTGGCAGGACCTGTAGCAACAGCGGATCGCTGGGGTCGCCCGGGCGCATGCGGGCCACGTACTCTTGCGGGGCGAACAGCTCGAAGTCGTTTGCGGCGCGCACTGCGGCAGCGGCCAGTTCGTCGGGCAGGTCCAGCATCCGGCACAGGTCACGTGGGTCTCGAATTGCCTGGCGCAGCGCCTCCTGCCACGAGGGCGGGGCTGCGCCGGTGCTGTGTGCCGCAGGGGCGGTGCTGTGTGCCGCAGGGGCGGTGCTGTGTGCCGAAGTTGGTTGTGCTTCAGCGAGGCGTGACCCTGGGCGGAGCGAGGCCCCTGGGCCTATAGCGTCGGGGATGGGATCCTCGCGCCCTGTAACCCCCAAACTAGGGGTCGCTTGGTCTGGGGTCTGGGGGTAGTGGTTTGCGGCGCTGGGGGGCGACACGCTAGTGGGGCCCGTCGGTGGTGGGGTTGGCAACTGACCCATGTCCCGCCATCTGATCAGGATGAAAATCAATTTGCCGGCGGGGCCCGTCCCAGCCGGTAGCTATGTACCATAACTTTCCGAACCAGGTAACCAAAACAGGACCTTGCCGTGGCGAGCTACAACACCAGCGATTTGAAGAAGGGCCTGAAGGTCCAGATCGACGGCGACCCGTTCTTGATTGTGGAATGCAACTTCGTCAAGCCGGGCAAGGGCCAGGCATTGTACAAGCTGCGGCTCAAGAACCTGGTGCGTGGCACCACGCTCGACCGCACGCTCAAAAGCGGCGATTCGCTGGAAGCTGCCGATATCTCTGAGATCGAAGCGCAGTTTCTGTACCGCCAGGGTGAACAGTTTGTGTTGATGGACAACGTCAGCTTCGAGCAATACGAGTTGACCAAGGAGCAGGTCGACGACGCCTGGAAGTACATCAAGGAAGGCATGGTTTGCTCGATGGTGTTGTTCAACAACAACCCCATCACCCTGACGCCGCCTAATCACGTGGTGTTGCGAATTGAATACTGCGAACCTGCCGTGCGGGGCAACACGGCCACGAACCTGACCAAGCCCGTACGTCTGGAAACCGGTGCTGAGATCACCTGCCCTGCCTTTGTCGAGATGGGCGAGTTGATCAAGATCGACACGCGTACCGAAGAGTATCTGGAACGGGTCAAGGAATAACAGGCTGGCCCTATCGTGGCACACGACGACTGGCGCCCCACGGCCGACTGGCCTCGATTGCGTCGCCGTGCCGAGTGGCTGCGCCGCGTGCGCCAATTCTTCGAGACACGTGGCTTTCTGGAAGTGGAAACGCCGTTGTTGTCGGCCGATGTGGTCGTCGATCGCCACATCGACCCGCTGGAAGTGATCGTGCCGCTCGACCCGCGCCGGCCCCAGGTGGGGCGCAGGCTGTGGCTGCAAACCTCGCCCGAGTTTGCCATGAAGCGCCTGCTGGCCGCCGGCGCGCCGGCCATCTATCAGATAGCCAAGGCCTTTCGCGGTGGCGAATCGGGACCACTG
>CAYSXM010000768.1:0-2673 GCA_964434905.1 uncultured Pirellulales bacterium
GCATCAACAGGTTGTGCCCCCCGGCGGCGGCGATGGTCAGTGCGCGCTTGGCAAGCTCTTGGCCTCGCACGTCGGAGAAGTCGATGTCGTAGCTCGCGAATTTTTGAAACCATTCATCGACCCGCGCGGGCCAGGGCTCGATCTCTAGCGCGCCGCTCAGAAACCCGACCGCTTGGGTCAGGCTGTCGATGGGAATCACATCGAGCTCGGCCACTACCGCGGCTTCGGCCGCGCTGGCACGGGGCACGAGCAGCCCCCGCAGGCCCGGCTGCCGGCTGGCGGAAATAGCCATCGACAGCGCGCCCTTGGTGGGCCGCGTGGCACCGTCGAGCGCCAGCTCGCCGACCACCGCGTACGATTCGATTCGGTCCGACGCGAATTGCCCGCTGGCAATCAACAACCCCAAAGTAATGGGCAAGTCGAACGACGCAGCCTGCTTGGGCAATTCGGCCGGGGCCAGGTTGATGACCACCCGATCTAATGGGCGCTGGAAGCCGCTATTGACTAGCGCCCGCTCGACGCGATGCGTGCTTTCCTTGACCGCCGCCTCGGGCAGCCCCACCAGCACGGTCTTGGGAATGGCCCCGGGCGAGACGTCGACTTCGACCTCCACCGGTAAGGCATCGATGCCGAACAAGGAATACGTCTGCAGTTTAGCAAGCATGCGCGACAACCAGGTGCCAGCCGGTCCTCGCCCAGGTCGCGCCCAACAGACCTGCACACGGACCGAGTGCCGGTATTCTCATCGCTCGCGGGGCAGCGGGCAAGCACTGTTTGGACGGGAGGCGCACCGCACTGGGCTTCTGCCCGCCCGAAAACCTCGACAGCGCGCCGCGGCACGCCTCGCATCGACGCTGAACACCTGGCATGCTAGGCTCAACTGGTCGGGCATGTTTGGCGCCGTGCGCGCTGCGTATGTTCCCGGATTATTCCTGAACTTCGTCGCGAGGAGTCGCAGGTGCTCTGGCCCCAGAAGAAGCGCGATCGGTTGCCAGTGGCTTTGCTAGTGCTCTGGGGCGTGTTGGTGCATACGTGAGCCAGGGCCGATTGCGGTTTGACGCGGCAGACGCGACACGTTCGCTTCCGCAGCAGAAGGCTCATGATTCATGCGGGATCATGCGAAACGACAAGCTTCGCCGACAAATTGCCCACGACGCCGCGCGGCTGGTCTACGCTCGCCAGGAAACCGAATACACCCGGGCCAAGTGGAAGGCTGCGCGGCGCGTCTGTCGCGGGTGGGTTCACCCCGGTAGCCTGCCATCGAATGCCGAAATTTTCGATCAGGTACGAGCCTTCACCCGCCTGTTCGAACGCACGGATCGAGACGAGCAACGGTTGGCGATGCGCACCGAGGCCCTGCGCATGCTGCGGATGCTGCACCGGTTTCACCCGCGGCTGGTCGGCAGCACGCTGAGCGGACAGGTGCGACGCGGCTCCGATATCGACTTGCACTTGTTCAGCGACAGTGTCGCGGCGATTACTTCCGCGTTGGACAACCAAGGCATCGACTACGAGGTCGTGCGCCAGACCGTGCTGCGCAAGGGGGTTGGACGACTGCACACCCGGGTGCTGGCGCGGGGGCAATTTCGCGTCGAACTGACAATGTATCCCGCACGCTGGGCGCAGCGGGTGTTTAAGAGTTCGATCGATGGCCGAGCAATCGACCGGATGACCTTGGCCGAATTCGAGCAGTTCCTGGCGGTCCACCACCCTGAACTTAATCTGGCCGACGTCACGGTCGACGCCGAGGCGCGCGGCGACCGTTTCCAGGCCTTTGTGGCCCTGCTGCTGCCTCTGGAACAGGTTCGAGAGAACGCTCGCTATCACCCGGAAAGCGACGCGTTGTATCACAGCTTGCAGGTGTTTGATCTAGCCCAGCGGGCCTTGCCCTACGACGAAGAGTTCTTGCTAGCGGCGCTGTTGCACGATGTGGGCAAGGCGATCGATCCGGCGTGCCACGTGGCGGCTGGCCTGGAAGCATTGGGCGACGACATTACGCCCCGCAGTGCTTGGCTGGTCGAACACCTTCCCGAAGGCCAGGCCTGTCTGGCCGGCCAGTTGGGTGCTCGGGCGCGACGCCGGCTCGAGGCGGCGGAAGACTTCGAAGAACTGATGTTGCTGGCGCGTTGCGATCGCCAAGGGCGCCGACCGGGCGTGGCCACGCGCACTGTTGACCAGGCACTCGACTATCTCCGGCAACTTGCCCAGATGTGCGAAGGATGATTGGCGGCACCGGTCCGTCGCGCGATCTATTCGCGCCAAGGGTCGACCCAATCGCCCCAACGCTCGAGATACGCGCGGTATGCGGCCGAATCGGCGGCACGTGCTTCGAGCCAGGTCTTGGCCTCGTCGATCAACCGGTGCTCGTCGGCCAACTCCAGGTCGCCCACCAGCACCTGGCTGCGCAGGAACACAAAGTAAGTATCGAGCGCGTCGCAACGACAATAGTCGTTGATTGCGGCCACCTCGCCCGCCTCGTACATGTCTTGCACCATGTCGCCTTGCACTGCCATTTTGCCAGGTTTTCCCAGCACATTGGCCGCCAAGTTCAATCCACCAGTGAACCGGGTGCTGCCAAAATTTGTGAGCAGCTCTTGCAAATCGAAGTGTGCCTGGATGTTGAAACGATTGCGCGGTTGCTCGAAGCTTTTTCTCTCCTGGGCGAACCAGGTG
>CAYSXM010000769.1:0-2666 GCA_964434905.1 uncultured Pirellulales bacterium
AGCCCGTTGAAGAAGTCGACGGTTTGCCAGCGCAGCACCGCGTTAGCGCACATAGTCCTGGCGAATCGTCACTTCGCGAATCTGCCGGCTATCGGGCTCGAACACGCGAACCGTGATCTGCACCGCACGCAGCGGGGCCGCATAAGGTGGCGGCGCTTCTTGCTCACCGAAGTCGTCCACGCCGTTGGCGTTGTCGTCGTCGATGCCATTGACCAAGGTGTCGATCAGCCCGTCGCCGTTCTGATCGAAACCGTCGCGTTCGTAGCTGGTCGACCAGGTGTCGTAAACCGCCGGCCATCGCAGATTCAGTGGCGGATAGTCGTTGGCATCGTTGAAATTGGCCACGAAGAAGGGAAACGACCCCGACAACCGTGATAGCGGATTGCCTCGGTCGCCAAATTGCGGCAGCACCGGGGGGAAAAAATTGGCGGGCGCCGTGGCGGGCCTCGGATAGTCGATTTGTCCCACGGGGCTGGCGAGGAACCTGGCCGAGCACAAATAGTTCAAGTCGACAAAGGCACCCAACGTGGCGGGAATCAGATTCACGTTGCCTGGCGCGTTCAGATAGTCTCGCATGGCCTGCCCATAGCCCATGTCGCCCGGGGCCACGGCCACCAGGTTGCCCCCGGCCGCCGAGGGTCGCAGAAACACCGGCGCGCCGGGGTCCCAAACCTTGATATCGAACGACAGCACATTGTCCAGAATTACATCCTCGGCCAAGCGCAAATATCCTAGATTCGGAGGGGCCGTCGGATTGGGGTCGACGGTATAGGCCACGATGCCGCCCGTGGCGCGATGCACTTCGGGCCAGGGCAGTGGCCGGCGCCATGGGTCGAACGCGCTGGCCGGCGCCGCTGCGGGATCGGTTAGCACCACGCGTGCCAGGCCTTCGGCGGGTGGGTTCATCGCAGGAGGCGTGGCAGCCGTGACCGAATCGGTCACCACGTTCAGAGGTTGGTCGACCGCGCCGTTGGCCAGCCGCGTGGCATACGGAACGATCAACTGCGACAGCGCGTCGGCGTAGATTGGCGATTGGAACGCGGTGTATTGCGGTTCCGCGTTGTTAGCACGTAAGAGCGGCAACGGCCACAGCCCCACGTTGTTGGTCTGGTCGAACGAGGAACTTTCCAGCATCGTCGGCAAACCCAGCCGGCCCCAAAACCGCGCGTCGAACGGGAAGGCCCACGGCTGGTGCCCAAACCGGTTCCGTCGGTCGGTTAAATCGCCAAGGCTATTGCACAGCAGCCGACCGTTGTTGGGCGCCGCGCCAGGTGCCCGATCAAAGGGGCCGAGCACCTGCCGCACCGAGAGGTCGAAATTCGCGTAATACCCGCGATAACTTGGACCGGAAAAATCGCGCACATTGTTGAACGCGGGCAGCGTTTCGCGACCAGGCGACACGAGCAGTTGCCGGCGATACAGCGTGGTGCCACGCACGAACCAGGCCACCTCGGCCACGGGCGAACGCATCTGCGTGTCGTTCAGGCGGCCGAAAAAGGGCTCGCCCCGGCTCTTGGTCGTGAGCATGAGAATGTCGTCATTGTCGCCGGCCGTGGTGTCGGGGTCGAGCAGCCCGTCGCGTGGCGGCTGCAGCAACGGATCGGTGTTGGTCACTCGATCGACATCGGCCGAGGTGGCCAGGTGCGGCGGCACGACTGCGCCGATCGGCCCCTCGATCATTTCGGCATAGCCCTCGCCACGTTCGGGCGAGCGCGGTGGCGCCATCTCGACCGTGGCTCCTTCGAGATCGAGTTGCAGGCGATTGACCGCCGCGCGCATCCGGTCCGACATTTCGAGCGTCGCCCGGCTGCCGGTGACGTTGTCGCTGATGAGGCCAAAGATGGTGACGACCAACCCCATCATCAACAGGGTCAGCGCCGTGGCCACCAAGATTTCAATGAGGGTAAATCCGCGCTGCGCGCGGCGAACAGAATTCGGCCACGAGGGGACCATCATGCGAGAACTCGCAAGCAAACGACATTCCGTGTCCGGTCCACGGGCACGGGCCCCCAACGAATCGCAGCCTGTTGCGTGGCCGTGGCACCAAAAACGCCCGAGGAACCCACTGAAGGCGACAGCGCGCACCCAGCAGGGCCACGCTCTTGGCTCAGCGTAACCCCGGCCCTGGCCCACGCCAGCCCCGGCCCTGGACTGTGCCAAACCTGGCTTCACGAACTGACTAATTTCACGAACAGACTGGCTAGCGCCGGCTGGCTCCCCGGCGACCTGTCCAGCGATCGACCGCGTGTTCCGGGTTTGCAACACCCCAGGAAGTCGCGCGACCGCTTTACCTGCACCTTATTGCAATCGGCTTTGAGGCGCCTGTCAAGCAAGGGAACTCTGCGGGGCGTGGCAGGGGTGCCACGTCTGGGGGAGCGCTACCTGGGCGTGTCCGCGGTCGCTAGGCCGGACGTAGGCCCTCGCTGGTCGCACGGTCGGACCAAGAGGGACCAAAACCAATGGGGTGCGAACAGAACCGTCGCTTTGATTCGATCTGGGTACTGTCCGGGGGGCGCGAGGCAACTTGGCCGACGGTTTCGCGATCCCCTCGCTTGAGGCTCGCTGGAGGATTGCCCGAGGAAAATCGGAATTCTGGCGGACCAATCGCTGGGGCACGCACCCCGGTCGCGGAAAAGTCGATTTTCGACCATAGAAGTCTGGAATTT
>CAYSXM010000770.1:0-2665 GCA_964434905.1 uncultured Pirellulales bacterium
CACCCCAAATTCTTGGTGTGACAAAGCACTAGTACTACAGCGCTAGCTTGAGGTCCAGCCGCAGCAGCGTCCGATGCACCTCGATGGCGGCCTCGACGATCTGCTGGCTGATGTCGTCGTCCGTCATGTTCGGACTTTCGACGAGGAAGTGAACGCAACGTCGCAAAGCAGAGGGGGAAAATGGAACAGGAATTCATTGCGCCTTGGCGCCATGGCGTCTTGGCGTTGAATTCTTCACCTGGCCGCTTCGGTCAACTGCCCACGCGTGTCCTTGCGGGCGAAGCACTCGGCGTACTCGCGGAGCTACTTGAGCAACTTCAGTTTCACGCGACGAATCTGGGCGGCGTCCATGCCTGGTTCTCCTGAGGTGGTGTCGATCACTAGCCGATCCTCCGGCCCCCCCAAAGCACCATTTTCACGCTATCCAACAAGATCAACCCGGCGCCGTAGTACTATTAGCCCTCTCTAGCATTCGACGCGCCTCGCTCGTCGCCTGGTTGCGATGGCAACCCACTCGAGCATCAAACCAGCTTGGCTGGGTGACGCGGAACGACCCACGAACCCGCAAGGGGTTGGGGGCAAATAACTTCTAGTGCAGCGGGAGTTGTCTAGGATTCGTCAAAAAACGGACGCGGCGCTAGGCCGCGCGCTCGACACTTCCCAGCGGCACACGTCGCCGCGGCAGCCAGCCATCGCCCAAGACACTCAGCGCTATCCGGTCTTCCAGGTTGGGCCGCAACACGGTGAGCAAGAGCAGCGGCAAATACCAACTGATATACAACCCGCCTTGGTGGGCTCGCCAGAACTGAGTTCCGAGCATCAGCGCCGCCGAACAACTCAACAGCGTGCCCAGGTTCTTTTGTGGTGGCCACAGAGCCATGCTGCCGGCCAGCGCCGCGAACAGTACGAACACCGGAATGCGGTAAGCTGCCATGGGCTGGTAGAAGGCCCACAGCCCCACCAGTTCGCTGCTCGAGGGGGCATCGCCCGCCGCGATATCGGCCAGCACCTGGCGCCAGCCCCCCAGTTGTGAAAACTGCGCCACAAACGACGCGACATCGTGCGCGGTCAAGGCCAGGCTGCCCACCACGACCACCAGCGTGACGATCACGCCGCCCAAGAATCGCCCCACGCCTCGTGCCCAATAAAAACTGATCCACAGCGGCAGCAGATACAGCGGGTAAAAAATGGCGCCGCAACCCAACGCCAAGCACGCACCCGCCAGCGTGGGTCGGCGATACAGCACCACCGCCCATAGCACCAGTGCCGCCGGCAGCGCGTACTCGACGCGCGCAATGTTCTGGGCGGAATAGGGCAACAGCAGGTACAGCGCTCCGGCCGCCACCCCGGTCCGAATGTTGCCAAAGTGGCGTAGGCCCACCAGGATCAAACCACCAATAATTGCCAGGTGCGACAAGATGGCCATGGTCCGCACCGTCGCCGCGCGCAGCGCCGGCCCGGCGGCCGCCGGCTGGTCGGGGTCGACCGGCAGCAACAGGCGATTCGGCAGATATCCCAGCGTGTACAACAGCGCGTAGCTGGGCCCGTGGTGCGTCAAGTCGGCGCTGTGCTGGGCCATGTCGCGACGCTCGAGCAGATGCTCGACCCGCTCGATCGACGCCAGATCTCTCGGATGGGGCTCCACCGTCAACACGTGCGCCGTAAGAAACATCAACAGCGCCGCCGCCATGAACAACAGCCCACCCGGTGAAAGATTGGGCTCCAGCAAGGGCCGCCGCACCATCATCGGGTCGAGCAGCAGCCTGGCCAGCAAGAACAGACCCACCCCGAACAGCCAGATGTAGCCCAACCGCTCGACATCGCCCCCTCGCAGCACCAACAGGTACGACGGAGCCAGCGCGATCAGCGCCAGCAGGTCGAGATTTCGCACGCTCCACAATCGACTAAACTTGAAGTACAGCGCGATCGTCATCAACGACGAAATGTAAACCCATGTCGTCCGGTCGAGCTGCTGGTATTCGGGCAGAATGTGCTGCATCGCCTTCCCAACACGATATCCGGTGCCGGTCAGCGGCTCGGCAGAGCCTGGCGGTAACCATCCGGCGGCCCGACCCGGCTAGACCCCTCCGGTGGCGGCCACACGACCACGGCCCCGCCCCCTGGGCGCTGCGAAATTTGCCACCCCACCCCAGAATTCACCGGCCAGAATAGATTCTGAAGCCGGTCTTGCCTAGCAGCCTGGCCCGAAGTCCAATCGCCAGGCGAACGGGCGATTCCCTACGAAGCCCCGCCCCCTGTGCCGACCAAGACCAACGTCCTGCCCGGCCGGGGCCCAGCCAGAAGCATCCCATCTCATGGCCGAGACCGTGCTAGATCGGCTGGAAACCAAGCTCCGCGCGGCAGGCGTGGCCTTCGAGGTATTGCGGCATCGGCCAGTGTTCACCAGCGCCGAGGCCGCCCAAGTGCGTGGCACGTCGCTGGCCTCGGGAGCCAAGGCCCTCGTCTGCAAGGCCGACCAGCAATTCTTGTTGTTTGTGCTGCCGGCCGACCTGCGGTTGGCCAGCAAGGCCCTGCGCCAGGCACATGGCTGGCGCAGCTTGCGTTTTGCCGACCGCGCCGAAGTGACGCACTGGACCGGCCTTGAGCCTGGCTCGATTCCCCCCTTCGGTTCGCTGTTCGGCCTGGAAACCTGGTGCGACGAGCG
>CAYSXM010000771.1:0-2655 GCA_964434905.1 uncultured Pirellulales bacterium
GCTCCGCAGATCTGTTGGATTACTGCCCAATGGGAATACTGCGCGATGGGAATGCTGCCAGCCTAGCTGACTGCCACCCGCGCTAGCGCTCGCGGAACGTGATGCGCCCTTTGGTCAGGTCGTAGGGCGAGAGCTCGACGCGAACTCGGTCGCCCGGCACGATCCGAATAAAATTTTTCCGCATGCGGCCAGCGACATGCGCAATTACCTGGTGGCCGCCTTCGAGCGTCACACGAAAGCGGGTGTTGGCCAGCGCCTGCGTGACGGTCCCCTCGACCTCTAGGCCAGTTTCTTTTTCCTTTTCAGCCGTCATACACAACCGTGTTCTGAGGTAGGTCCAGTGTTAACCCTGGGCAACTGTGCCCAGGACATGAGTCACTGGAGTGGTCGCACCAAGCTCTGAGACCTTCCGGAAGCGGGCCTCGCTTAGCGTGCGCAAGTTACGACCATCATACCGTTTACAGTGGCCGCGCCTACTACAATTCGAGCCCTGCGCGCTTGGCCGGTATCGCGAAGGTAAATGGGGGATTTACAGCGAGGCGAGCGCCTGGGCCAGGGCGCTACAGATCGAAGCGGCAGACTCGATGCCGACCGACAAGCGAATGACACCCCCAGTTATGCCTAGCGACTCTCGCTGAGCGGGCGAAAGCCCCCGGTGACTTGTCGACTCGGGGTGGCTCAATGTGGTACAGACTTCGCCCAGCGACGGGCAGAACGGAATGTCTTGTGCCGCGCGAATGAACTGACTAGCACCCGCGCGCCCGCCAGGTACCTCGAACGCCAGGATCGAGCCGAACTGGCCGGCGAATTGTCGCTGAGCTAGCAAATGATCGGCGTGGCTAGCCAATCCTGGATAGGCGACCCACGACACGGCCGATTGGCGATTCAGGAATTCGGCGACCACCATGGCATTGGCACAGGCACGTTCCATCCGCAGTGCCAGGGTGGCCACCCCGCGCGATGCCAGCCAAGCATCGAAGGCTGCGGGGCCCAGTCCCCAGGTAACGCACGTTTCTGGTACGCGCTGCCACGCGTCGGCCCTGCCACACAGCAGCCCCAAGACCACGTCGCTGTGTCCGCTGATCGACTTGGTCACGCTTTCCAGCACCAAATCGGCGCCCCATTCCAGCGGCCGGCACACCGTGGGGCCCGCCAGAGTGTTGTCGACGACCAGTAGCGTTCCGGCGCGGCGACAGCGCTCGGCCAAAGCTGCTATGTCGGCCACGCGAACCAGCGGATTGCTGATCGATTCGACCACCATCAGGCGCGGCGGGGGGGCCAGTGTGGCTTCGACCTGCGCCAATTCACTGGGATCGAATTGTTCCGATGTCACCCTGAACCGCTGCAGGTCGGAAGTCAATAGCCGTTGACTGCGCCCATAGAGTTGATTGCTGACCGCCACGCGGTCGCCCGACTCGACATGGGACAACACCGCCAGTGCCAGGGCAGACATGCCCGACCCGCAAATCAGCGCGTGCTCGGCTCCGTGTAGCAGGCCCAGCTTTTCCGCGAGCAGATCGGCGTTGGGTTGTCCGTCGCGTCGATAAACGTAGCCGGTGTCGGCTCCCGAGAGCAGCCCATCGACTTGATCGGGGTCGCTGCAACGGTGGACAGAGCTGAGGTAGATGGGCGTGCTGAGGGGCTCGGTCGGCGAAGAGCGTTGGCGGTCGGGTCGCGGGCAAAGGTCGTCAGGCATTTGGCTCATGGTGGCTGCTCGCTGGACTTTCCGCCTGAATCGTGACAACTGGCCGGAGCGTACTGGTCCGATTCTACACCGGTACCCGAGTTGGGGGAGCATGGTGCGACCACCGCAGCCCGAGTAGACTGCGACCGAGACGCGGATACGCGCGCGATGCCAAGCGCTGGTGGCAAATTACCAATTCCCAGGCCGAAATGCTCCCGGAGAGAATCGACGTCGTGAGCCAGTCGCCGAACGAATACGAACCGCTTTATTTGCAGGGCATTGCGTATTTCAACGACTGCGAATACTTCGAGAGCCACGAGGTCTGGGAGGACCTGTGGCAGGAGCACCAAGGCGAAGACCGCCGTTTCTACCAAGGCTTAATTCAGGTGGCCGTGGCGTTGCACCACTTTGGAAACGGCAACATCCGGGGCGCGCGGAAGCTGAATCTGGGCTGCCGCAAATACCTCGACCCGTATCGGCCGAAACACCTGGGGTTGGACTTAGATCGATTCC
Organism: uncultured Pirellulales bacterium; assembly: GCA_964434905.1. Lineage (GTDB taxonomy): Bacteria > Planctomycetota > Planctomycetia > Pirellulales > CAYNRE01 > CAYSXM01. Next base: position 2,198 of record CAYSXM010000771.1, read on the forward strand.
TGGCGCAGCTCGACGCGTGTTTTGCCCTTGTGGCAGCCAGTACCGAGGAGTTTCCCCAGATCGAGCTTGACCCGGAATCGCTTCCAGAGATCCACCTTGACCCCCCCGCTCCACCAGCGGCCTAGGCTGCCAGCGGGGAGGCCCCGTGAACCGCACACCGGTCGGTGCCGGCCGCCACACACCATCCGCGACACGCCTGCCACGGACTTCCAGAGCTCTGCGAGCAATCGCTCTTGGTATGCTGCAAATGGTTTGATAGCGGCGGGGATCGACAGCACGACGAGGTTCGATAAACCCGGATGATTCATGAACTTCGTCGAGAGGAGTCGAATGGGTTGCGGCGGCAAGGAATACCGCGATTGGCCCGCGCAGCATATTGGTGAATACGTGAGTCAGGGGCGATGGCGGTTTGACGCGGCAGACGCGACACGTTCGCCTCCGCAGCAGAAGGCTCATGA
>CAYSXM010000772.1:0-2654 GCA_964434905.1 uncultured Pirellulales bacterium
GATCCGCTTTTGCACCACCGGTACCCGGGCCACGTCGATCTCGACGCCTAAATCGCCGCGGGCGATCATGATTCCGTCTGCCATGGCGACGATGGCCTCGAGCTGGTCGAGCGCCTCGGGTTTTTCAATTTTGGCAATCACCCGCGCCTTCGACCCCTCGTTACGCAGCATGGTTTTCAGTGTGCGCACTTCATCTGGCGTGCGCACAAAGCTCAGGCTAACGAAATCGATACCGTGCCGTGCCGCCCACACCGCGTGCAGGCGGTCGGCATCGGTCAAGGCGGGCAGGCTGAGCTTGGCGCCTGGCAGGTTGATGCCTTGCCGACTGCGGACCAGGCCTGGTTGCTGCACGCGGCAGCGCACGTAGCCTTGGCCCACTTCCTCGACCAACAAGCTGACGGTGCCGTCGGCCAGCATGACACGATTTCCGACTTCCAGTTCGTCGACGAGCCGGCCATAGCTCGAGACCAGCCGCCGCGGATCGTCGGAGATTTCGCCCCGCACGAACCGCACCTCTTCGCCTTCGTGCAAATCGACCGCGTCTCCGGGCAGTTGGCCCAAACGCAGCTTTGGTCCGCCCAGGTCGGCCAACACGCCGACCGGCTGGTTTAGTTCCACGCTCCAGCGGCGGATTTCGGTGATGCGCTCGGCATGCTCGTCGAGTTCGCCGTGGGCCATGTTCAGCCGAAACAGGTCGACCCCCGCGGCAATCATCTCGCCCAGTTGACCCGCGCAGGCGGGGCCCACCGTGGCCACGATTTTGGTGCGCGAACGCTGATAGGGGGCACGGGCCATCGAGAAACCAGCCGTGGCCATGGACATGGGGGCTGACACGCCGCACCTCCTGTGAGATCGTGAATCCGAATAACTTGCCAGACGGTGTTTGGAATCGACACGCTTGACCCGTCTGGGGGCGTGCCTTGAGAATAGGGACCTTGCAGTTGCCGTTCTCGCAGCGCCTGGCTGGCCATCTGGGTGTTGTCACGGGCCGGTTCGTGGCCAGCGGGCAGCCGATGGCCAGGCCGGCGGTTTCACCCAACGCCTTGGTTACCAAAGCATACCTTGGGGGGCGAAAACTGTGGAGTGCGGTTTCCGCGGCTCGCGGGGACGCTACCTAACTAGTGCGGGCGAATTGATGCATCGAGATGCGACCGCTGTTGGCTCGTCGTGGGACCCGGGCACGTCCCCTTTTGGTCTGGCCCGACGGCGTTTGTTGATGGTCGTCGGATTGTTCGTGTCGGCCACCCTGGTCGGCGGTGGCCTGTGGGCCTGGTGGCATCGCGGCGCCACGCCTACGCTTACCGACGCGGCCCTGACTGCGGCCGAGGTGCGGTGGGAAACCGCAGGCCCTCCGAGCTACGACCTTGACCTGGTGATCGAGGGCCGGCAGCCGGGCGACGTCCATATTGAGGTGCGATCGGGCGTAGTCACCGCGATGACTCGCGATGGCCGCACCCCCAGCCAGCGGCGGACCTGGGACTACTGGACTGTTCCCAATCAATTCGCCACGATTCGTCAGGACTGCGCCTCGGCCCAGAACCCGGCGGGTGGTTTTGGTGCTCCGCCGGGAAGCCGGGTGTTGCAGCGAGCGCGGTTCGATGCCGAGTACGGCTACCCTTTGCGTTACGAACGCACGGTACTGGGCACCCCCCTGGATGTACGTTGGCACATCACCACTTTCAGCGTGCGCGAATGACCCGCACCTGGCGCGCGGTGCCGGCCGAGCGACTTTTTTGCGACCGCCGCCATGGTTCACCGAACTGCCAGTTCGACTACGTGCGACGCACTGATTTCGTGCAGCGGAGTTTTGCAACGTGAATCGTTTTTGGCCAGGCAAAGTGGTGCTTGTGACCGGCGCCAGCGCCGGACTGGGATGGCACTTATCCCAGGCATTTGCCCAGGCCGGGGCTCGCGTGGTGCTGGTAGCGCGGGGGGCCGAAGCCTTGGACCGCGCGGCCGAGCGTTTGCGAGGCCAGGGTGCCAGTGTGCTGCCGATTGCCGCCGACATTACCTGCGCCGAAGATGTCGCGCGGTTGATCGGCGAAACACTGGCCTGGGGACAGCGTCTGGACGTGCTGGTGAATAACGCTGGGCAGAGCGCGCGGGGGGCGCTGCGCGACACGCCCGAGGAACAATTCGCGCAGTTGATGGAAATCAATCTGCTGGCGCTGGCTCGCTGCACTCGCTTGGCTCTGCCGCATCTGTTGGCCAGCCGAGGCAGCGTGGTCAACATCGGGTCGCTGGCTGCCAAATCGGCCGCACGCTGGCTGGGGGCGTATCCGGCTAGCAAATTTGCCGTGGCAGCCTATTCGCAGCAATTGCGACTGGAACTTGCGCCCGAAGGCTTGCACGTGCTGTTGGTCTGCCCCGGCCCCATCGCCCGCGACGACGCCACATCGCCGGCGCGCTATTCCACCGACGGCCTACCCGCCGAAGCAGCGCGCCCCGGCGGCGGTGTGCGCACCACGGCGATCGACCCCGATCGGTTGGCTCGTCGCGTACTGGCTGCTTGTGTAAAACGCCAGGCGGAGCTGATCGTGCCCGCCAAGGCCCGGGTATTGTTCGTACTGTGCCAGCTTGCGCCCCGGCTGGGCGATTGGCTGGTGCGCCGCATGACCTGAACCCGAATTATTCATGAGCCTTCTGCTGTGGGG
>CAYSXM010000773.1:0-2652 GCA_964434905.1 uncultured Pirellulales bacterium
GGCAGCCCACAATGGCAGCGTGGTCGACTTCGTCGATCGACACGATGCCGACCAGGTGTTACAGCGTGACGTGCGGATATCGATGAACGCCCCGGTCGATTTTGGCGACCCCGGCACAGGCCGTTCCTATCGCTTGTTTCAGGAATCGTTTCGCGGCCCGTTTCTGGCGGGCAGTGAAATCTTCACGGCGAATTACCATGGCGACGACTCGCGTCCCCAAGCATTTAATTCCGTATTGACCGTCAATTACGACCCCGGCCGCGGCGTGAAATACGTAGGGTGCCTGCTGGTGGTGGCCGGCATCGCCACGATGTTCTACATGCGAGCCTATTTTTTTACATCGCCAGGGCGAGCCGCAGCGGCTCGCGCAGAGCCCGTTCGCGGCCGCCAGACGGCACTGGTCGGCAAGGGAGATTGAACATGGCACAACGCAAGCGGTATTGGCGGACGGCACTGTGCCTTGCGGCCTGGATGGCGATCTCATCCATCGCTTGGGGCGGCCCGCGCGCGCGACCCGCTGTCGATTGGAGTGCGTGGCGCGCCATTCCGTTGTTCCACCGTGGCCGGGTCATGCCGCTCGATTCCTTCGCCCGCTCGGCAGTCGAGATCATCAGCGGGCGAACCGATCTCCGCCTCGACCCGCGCGTCGAGCTGACACCCGATCAATGGAACCGATCGGAAATGGCCGCGGCGCGCACGCTGTTCGCCGATGGCCCGCGCAAATTCCCCGCTGCGGAGTTGCTATTTCGCTGGTTGGTAGAACCCGACCAATGGGAAGATGTGCCCTTCCTAAGTGCCACCAACGAAGAGCTGCGCAGCAAGCTTTTGGGTCTTCCACTCAAGAACTCCGAGGGGCAGCACCTGAAGTTTGTTTCTCCTCGCCAGGTGCAAGAGGCCACTGCCTTTCAAGAGAGACTGGAATCCCTGCGCGAACAACAGCGCGCAGCGCAAATGGAGGGGCACAAATTCGAGTTGCTGGGCGTCGACCGCAAGGTGAACGACCTGTACCAGGCCTATGCGCTGTATCGCCAATTGACCTTCGATTCGACGCTCGACCCGGCCGCCCGGGCACAGTTCCAAACCAGCCTGCGGTCCGTGGCCGCGGTGTGGGGTGAGCTATCATCGCAACTCGCGGTGTTCGGCCAATTAGGAGACAAAGGGGGGTTGGGCCCGGTGCTGTCGCGGCTGGAAAAGTCGGTCGGCCAGCTCGATGAACTTTCGAACCAGCCCGCCTTCGATCTTGCGTCGGCTGAGCCGGTGACAATCGAATTCGCCGCCGCGGCTGCCGACACGGCGCACTGGTTCGCGAGCAACCGCCAGCGACTGGTCGAGCAACCTCCACCCGACTGGGACGCAGACCAGTTGGCCAAAGTCAGCGAGTTATTCACCTCGCTTTCCGCACAATCTCAGGGGTTGGCGACGGCGGCCGATCAATTGGCCGGGTCGTTGTATAAGAACGGCAAACCGTTGCGGGTCGTGCCGGCGCTTGACCCTGCCGCGCTGGAGCAAGGACGCAATGACGACGACGAATCGCAACCCTGGCTCGACCTCTATACGCTGGTCACCGGCAGCCCCCGCGCCGTGCGCGGTTATCCGCCACGCGAGATCGCCGCGCTGCGCGAGGCGTTTCACCAGGTGGTGCTGGCGCATCAAGCGGGCGCGGCGGATTTTCCCGCCAAGCTGGTCACATTGCAAACGACCTTGCGCCGCCTGGGCGAAGCGATCGAGCCGTTGCGCGGACAATTGCACATTACCGAACGAGACGACGACCTGATCCGCTATACCGCTTACCCGGCCCTAGGCACGCTCGACAACGAACTGCGTTACAACGAACTCGACCCTTTCATGTGGTCGTGGGTTATCAGCTTGCTGGCAGCCCTGGTTTTTGGTGGCCTGTTCGTCTTCGAGGGGCAATCGCCACGCTGGCGCAAACGGTTGTTCTGGTCGGGAACTGCCATTTTGCTGGGCGGACTGGTGTGGTCGGCCTATGGGTTCTATTTACGGATCACAGTAACGGGGTGGGCGCCGGTAACCAACATGTATGAAACGGTAATCTATGTGCCGTTTGTGGTGTCGGTGTTGGGAGCCTGGTTCGCGCTGCTACCGGCGACTTGGCCTGCCCTGCAAGCGGCCTGGCGGCTGACGGCGCTTCCCGGCACCTGGGAAGCCACGCCCGTCGAAAGCTCGCAGGCGAAACTGCTCCCGGCCAGCATCTGGCGCTGGGGCACGCTCGCGGCCGTGGTGCCGCGTGTGAGCGTGGCGGTGGTCTGTTTTCTGGCGCTGGCGGTCTGGCCCTACGCGGCCGGCGGACGCACGATCATCAATTTACTGCCGAATCGTGACGTTGGATCGTGGCTGCCTGATACGAACGACCTAATGACCTGGTGCGTGGGTTGGTGCGTACTGGCACCCACCGTCTGGTATCTACCCCGCGCCGTGGTCAGTTTGCCTTTGGGCCTGTTACTGGCTGCGAGCACCTGGCGCGCCTCGAGCGCGAGCGTGCGCCAGTCGGAACAGATGGTCGCGCGCTGGCCGTTTGGCTTGGCAGCCAACGGTATGGACTTTGCCGGATCGTATGTGGGCTGGTACTCGCCAGTTTTGGAGATTGATTTTTCTCCAATGCAACCGGTGCTGCGCGATAACTTCTGGCTG
>CAYSXM010000774.1:0-2651 GCA_964434905.1 uncultured Pirellulales bacterium
GTCAGGAACCTGTTTTCGGCCGACGGAAGTTGGTTGAATGCAGTGCGTGTTGACCAAAAAAGGTTCCAGACTCCTACGTTGCAGTTCGCCTGGTCCGGAGATGTCTGGATCTGGCCCTGTGCCGTGCAAAGTTTGGCGCGGCGTGCACGACAACCGCTTGCGTCGCCGGTTCGCCAGCACAGTTGAGTGATCGCGAAGGCCCCAATTCTTAACCGGCTGGTGAGCCTGGGGCTGCTCGGCCGGCGCCCGGATTTTCCGCTGAATTAGGTGGGTTGTACGGTATGGCAACGGCCGGGCTGGCGTCGCGTGACAGCCCAGGCGCCTGAGGCCAGGTCGCTGTGCGAAGGGCCATCAGGTGGGCCACGAGCGATTGGCGTGCCGTGGCCGTATCGAGCCCGGCCGAGGCGATCAGCGAGACGGTGGAGCCCTCGGTGCGCAGGTCGACCAAATAGGTCTGGAGCGCGGTCCGCCGGCTGGATTCGGTTTCCAGGAGCCAGTGTACCCAAGCCCAGGCCTCGGCGTAGTCTTGTTGCTTCATTTCGGAAGTCGAAGTGAGCGAGGCCAGGCGCGAGGCATGGGGTTGCCACAGCCCTTGGTCCCACATGGCCATCAACAATTGAACATGAGGGGCATTCAAGCCCCGCCGGGCGCGCGGAGGCTCGAAATACTCTGCCAACCCCTCGTCGAGCCACAACGGCACCCCGGTGACCACCGAGTGCAGGTAACCGTGCGCGACCTCGTGGCGCAGATCTTCAGCGACGCGATCGCCCCATTGTGCGTAAACCGTGAGCTGCGTGTCGGATTCCACGAAGAACGCTCGCCGGTCAGACAGGCCGGGATATCTGGCACGGACAAACCTCTGGTACTGCTTGTCCGATGAGAACAGATGGACGTGGATCGGTTCCTCGGAAACGGGCAGCGCCAGGCGATTGGCCAGATCGTGGCGCTGCGCACGCAGTTCCTCGAACAATCGATGCTGCTGGGGCATGGCGGGGTCGGCGTGGAACACCAACTGGTCGAGCACCCATTGATGTTGCTCGCGGGGCGCCGCGGCGCCCGCCGGCAGGGCGCACCCCGCCAACCAGGCGAGGCCGCCTGAGGCCCAAGCCAGACCCACCGAGCGGCACCCCAGGGTCACGCGGCATACTCCGTTGCCGGGAGGTATTCGCGTCGACGATCCGCGGCCATGTGGCAGGCGGTGGTCAGCGCATCGAGCAGGCCGGTTCGCCATTTGTCGATGCTGAAGCGGCGCTCGACAAGAGCTCGCCCCTGGGCTCCGAGACGCTGGCGCAAGTCGGCGTTCTGAGCCAGCCGGCGAATTGCCGCGGCCCACTGGGCGGGTGTTTCGGCCCAGTAGCCGGTTTCGCCGGGAATGACCATCTGGCGATTCATGCCCACCGGGTTGGCCACGACGGGCAGTCCGGCGGCCATGTATTGCAGCACCTTGAGCCCGCACTTACCTCGACTCCAGTCGTCGTCTGGCAGCCAACTAATGCCGATATCCGCGGTGGCCAGCGCCTCGCCTTCGCTGGCCGACGACCAGCGCCAAGGTTCGACGGCCAGGGGCAGGTCGCTGGGGAATTCATTGCATATGACGCGAAGTCGAAGCCCGGGCAATTCCGCTGCCACGGCAGCCAATTGCTGGCGCGCGCGATCGAGACAAGCGAGAGTACTGCGTTGCCCGATCCAAGCTAGCCGGCATGCAGATTCCGTAGCGCGATGTTCGGCCAAGGCATAGTGGCGTGGATCGAGGCAGGTAGGCAGTTGATGCACTCGATGGGCTTCTACTAGGGCGCGCGCCCGTTCGACAAGATAGGGATTGCCGGCCAGCACCAAGTCGGCCGAGTAAATGGTGGACCAGAAATGTGCCAAGCGAGTCAGGCTGGTCGGGGGCTTGGCGAAATAGCTATCGCGGCAGAACAAGGCATCGTCGAAATCGAACACCAAGACTTTGGCCCAGCGACGCAGCAATCGAAGTTGCCACCACGGGAGCAGCTTGCGCTGCAACACGACGATGTCGGCGCGTCTGGCCTCGCGCAATTGGTTCGTTCTGAGCAGGGTGCGATCGGACAATGGCACAGCGCTCAGATGCAGGCCCCGTTCCGCGAGCGCGGCCGCAAACGCCTGTAGCCGATAGCGATAACAGACATGATCGGGCCCCTCGGTGAGCGCGAGAACCTGCATGTGGTGACGACCTTGGAGGGCTAGAACCGGCGTTCGAGACAGCCGGATTTTGGGAGATTCGAGAGGAGTGCCCCCCACCGACAACCGGTGGCGTGGGTGCTGCGGCGGATCATACCGAGCGCCCCCGGCAGTCCCTAGAGCGTCTTGGAGTGAGCCGGCTTGGTTAACTGTACGCGGGCCGGGAGACGCGCGAGCAACGCGATTTGGATTGGGATGGCAAGTCAAATTTTTTCGTAAGTTGTTTTTATTGTTGTGGTTACGTTCACATTTGTGGTGCTGGTGATGCAGGGAGGCGCGGGGCTATACTGATTGGTAGGATTTTTCCAAGAAAAAGCTTGACGGAGTAAACCGGCTCGGCTACTGTATGGGGAGATTCTGGCGGAGAAATCTCCGCCGTGCTGCAATCATGCCGCAACGAAAATATACAGAGGACCGCTAATGCACGCAGGGTGAACGTTGCTGCCTAG
>CAYSXM010000775.1:0-2642 GCA_964434905.1 uncultured Pirellulales bacterium
CAAGCAAGCCACCTGCACCAGCACCGCGTCCACCACCCATCGGCGGTGCGACTTCCATCTTTCGATGACCCAGGGTGTCACAAGCTGCAGCGCCGCACCGGCCACCAAGGGCACGGTCATAATCAGACCCGCCCGGATTTCGCCCACCCCCAAGGCCAGTGCAAACGCGGCCAAATAGGACTCGGCCAAGCCCACCATCACGCTCCAGGCGGCCCCATCGGCCACGATGCGTCGCAGGTCGAGCCGAATGGGCAATCGCTGGGGTGAATCTTCGAGGGACGCCTCCATGGATTTCCAAGACTCGGGGCAAGTGTTTAGGCTTAGGAGGCCGGTTCGTTTGCCCCCGGCTGGTGGGCACCGACCGACTGGATCTAGTAATCGCTAAGTTGCTGCCGCCCCGCATGTGGACCACAGGCCGGCGACCGCGGGCGGATCATAGCGACCTCGGCAACTCGGCGGAAGGCGGTCTCTCCGACCAGCGCTAGGCTGAACCGCGACAACGACTTAGCGTCGATTGCGTAACTTCCTTTTCGGCCCACCTGGTAGCCGCCATTGGGCCCCCTGGGATGGTGCGATCGGAATGCTAGATTGATACGCGCGCGGTTGGGCGCGCCAGTAGCGCCACGCGAGCTGGCAGCAACGCCGACGGCTCTGGGGATACGCTTGCCCTTTTTTGGGAAAGTCAATGCGTTCGATTCAACGACTGCTGGTGGCCAATCGGGGTGAGATCGCCATTCGTGTATTCCGCACGGCACACGAATTGGGCATTCGTACCATCGGCATTTTCTCGCATGAAGACCGCTACGCACTGCACCGCTTCAAAGCCGACGAAGCCTATCAAATTGGTCGCTCCGGCGAGCCGATTCGATCCTATCTGGACATTCCCGGAATTATCAACTTGGCGCGCCAGCACGAGATCGACGCCATCCACCCGGGATACGGCTTTCTGTCTGAAAACCCCGAACTGGCGCGGGCTTGCGCCGAGGCCGACATCATCTTCGTCGGGCCCCGGATTGGTTCGTTAGAGCAATTGGGCGACAAGATCGTAGCACGCCAGATCGCCGTGCGCGCGGGCGTGCCGGTGTTGTCGGGAAGCGATCGACCGCTGTCGGGCGCGGACGAGGCGCGGCGACTCGCGGACCCCTTGGGCTATCCGGTGCTGCTCAAGGCGGCCAAAGGGGGCGGCGGACGCGGCATGCGCGTGGTGTCTTCGCCAGCCGAAATGGCGGCCGCGTTGGAACAAGCGCAACGCGAGGCGCTGGGTGCCTTTGGCTCGGCAGACGTCTTTTTGGAAAAATACATCTCGCGTCCACGACATATCGAAGTGCAGTTGTTGGGAGACAGCCAAGGTCGGTTGGTGCATCTGTACGAGCGCGACTGCTCGGTGCAACGTCGGCACCAAAAAGTGGTCGAAATCGCTCCCAGCTTGAATCTCGACCCCGCACTGCGCCAGGCGATTTGCCAGGCTGCGTTGGCCGTGGGGCGCGAGGTGCAATACGAAAACGCCGGTACCGTGGAATTCCTTGTCGACACCGAAACAGGCAAATTCTATTTCATCGAAGTCAATCCGCGGATTCAGGTCGAACACACCGTGACCGAAGCGGTGACCGGAGTGGACTTGGTGAAATGCCAGATCCTGGTGGCCCAAGGCTTGGGCCTCGACGACCAGCGCATCGCCTTACCCTCGCAAGAGGCGGTGATGGTCCGGGGCTACGCGATTCAGTGTCGGGTGACCACCGAGGCGCCCGAAAACCAGTTCATGCCCGATTACGGCCGCATTACACACTATCGCTCGGCCGGGGGGACAGGAGTACGACTCGACGGCGGGACCGCTTTTTCCGGCGCGATTGTCACGCCGTTCTACGATTCGCTATTGGTCAAGGTAACTTGCTGGGCCAACCAGTTTGGCGACGCGGCCTGTCGCATGGAGCGATGCCTGCAAGAATTCCGCGTAAGAGGCGTGAAGACCAATTTGCCCTTTCTGATCAATCTGGTCACGCATCCGACATTTCTGGCGGGTGAGTGTACCACTAAATTTATCGACGAAACTTCCGAACTGTTTCAATTCGAACGGCGACGGGACCGGGCGTCGAAGCTCTTCACCTATTTGGCCGACGTCATCGTCAACGGCCACCCCTTGGTGACAACACCCCCCAAGCAAATCCGCCGAACCCCCGCTCCGGTGCCGGTGTACGATCGCGTGCGCCCCGTGGAACAAGGCACGCGTGATAAACTGCTGGCCTGGGGACCCGAAAAATTCTGCCGCTGGATTCTCGACCAGCGACCGCTGCTACTGACCGACACCACCCTGCGCGACGCACACCAATCGCTGCTGGCCACCCGGCTGCGAAGCTACGACATGCTGCAAGTGGCGGAAGCCTATGCACGCCTGTGCCCCCAACTGTTTTCACTGGAAATGTGGGGAGGGGCGACCTTCGATACCTCGATGAGGTTCCTGCGCGAGTGCCCCTGGCAACGGCTGGCCGATCTGCGCGCGCGCGTTCCCAACCTGCTGTTTCAGATGCTGTTGCGCGCGTCGAACGCCGTGGGATATGCCAGCTACCCAGACAACGTGGTGCGGGCGTTTATCGCGGAATCGGCAGCCGCGGGGATCGACGTGTTTCGCATTTTCGATTCGCTCA
>CAYSXM010000776.1:0-2626 GCA_964434905.1 uncultured Pirellulales bacterium
GCATTTCGCCGGCGGCCTTGTTGGTGAAAGTGACCGCCAGAATTCGGCTCGGTGTCACTCCCCGGCGGATCAGTTCGGCAATGCGATACGTCACCACACGCGTTTTGCCGGTACCCGCGCCGGCCAACACGAGCAGGGGGCCCGATGCGGTGAGAACGGCATCGCGCTGAGCCGGATTGAGGTCGACTGCCATCGGGTAGTAGCTCGGCCAAAACGCCGGACCAGGTCCGTGGTTATATGGGTACCGTCGAAGGGTGCGGCAAAACCCCAGAGCGTACGTTATTGATCCCCCGGCTAACAGTGTCTGGAAACCGCCCAGGTTCCGTGGGCAGCGAGCTGCTTACGCCGGCGGGGGGGTACGGGAATCGGGCTAGGTGGTCGCAGCCGACTGGGTTACGCTTGGCAAACTTTACAAAGTGCCAGGCACTACCAGCCCTGGTTGGAAGACGTTGCGGATCGCCCGGGCCATCGATTCGTCCGCTAGAAGCAGAAATGGGGCGCACGCTGCGAGTACCTTGGAGCCTGCGGAAATGCCGGGCGCGATCCAAGTCTTTGGCTATCAGAACACGCCGCGCACGAGCCAGTGATCGAGCCTGTGAGGAGTTGCGAGACATTTTTTGAGAGCGAATGGTCCGGCAATTGCGGTGCGGACCGCCAGTCGTCGCCTGCCGCATGGAGTCGCGGTGGCGTGAATGGCCAAGGACCCTGTTGCCTTGCCCCCTGGAGAGATCGAGCATGGACGCTCGCACCGTCTGCCAAGTTTCTTGCAGTTTGCGCACACTATCTGGTCGGCGGCATAATCTTCACACGACCCTGGCCGTGGCGGTCGTGGTGCTGCTGGGGCTGGGGGCGTCGCATCGCACTCCTAACTTTGTGGTGGAAGCGTCGACACCCGATTTTGCCCGCGCGGTGGGCGACGCGGCCGAACAGTTGCGGCGCGACCTGGCGGTGGAATGGCTGGGCCAAGCGCTTCCCAATTGGTCGCAGCCCTGTCCGGTCCGAGTGACCGATGGCGAGCACCTGGGCGCCGGTGGCGCCACCAGCTTCGTGTTTAGCCACGGCGAAGTTTTTGGCTGGGACATGCAAATTCAAGGCTCGCGACGACGAGTGCTCGATTCGGTGTTGCCGCACGAGGTGACACACACGGTGTTCGCCAGCCACTTTCGGCAGGCGCTGCCTCGTTGGGCCGACGAAGGGGCTTGCACTACGGTCGAACATCCCGAGGAAAAATCCAAGCAGGAACATCTGCTGATCGAATTCTTGCAGTCGGGCCGCGGCATTCCGTTCAGCCGGATGTTCGCCATGAAGGACTATCCGGCCGACATTCTCCCGCTCTATTCTCAAGGCTATTCCTTGGCGCGGTATTTGATTGCGCAGGGTGGACAACGAAAGTTCATCACCTTCCTGGGCGACGGTTTGCAATCGGGCCACTGGCTGCTGGCCACCCGTCAGCACTACGGTTACGACAGCCTGGCGGCACTACAAGATTCCTGGCTGGGTTGGGTGCGCCAAGGCAGTCCGGCGATGGAAACACCTCCAGGGGCCGAGCCCGGCCTGCGCGATCCAATACAATTGGCGGCCTCTCGGCGGACTCGCCCCGAATCGAATCTGATCTATCGTGGCCAACCTCCGACTCCCTGGCAGCAAGGCCTGAGCCGGCTGTTGCCCAATTGGCGACGTTCGACAGACAGCCCCCCCACGCAACTGTTGGGCACATCGTCGGCTCCCCGAGCAGGCTACGAACCGGCCGACGAACAGCGCCCGGCCGCGCGTCCCCCGTCGGGTGTCACGGCAAATGCCCCGGAAGCGACTGCCGGTTCCGTCGAGCTGACGAGTCGTGTCCACGACGAATTGCCTGGTCCGGGTTCGATGCCCCGCCTGAGCGGTGTGGCAGGCCGCGATGTTCGCGCGGGCTTGCCGGGTGGCACCGCAGCGTCGCCTCGCGCCACAACGCCGGGGCGTCAAGTCATCGCCCAGTGGAGTCGTGAGCCGGTTCCCGCGGTTGCGACGTCGCCGGGGCCCTCTAGTCCTCGATCTCTGGTGCGCCGCGCGACGCTGGGCTCCCACCTGCCAACGGCGGCGTTGCTCGAAACCTCGCCGACAGTTGCCGACCCCATCGCCCCGCCTGCGTCGCCGTTGTTGTTCGATGCACCGCCGAGACATCCCGAGAGCGTGCTGCGCTAGCCAGCCCGTTGAAGAGTTCAACGGGCTGCGAGCCAGGCAGCAACGCCGTCCGTGCGTGGGCGCGGAACCGATCGCGGGAGCATCTGGCATGCCACGAATAATGTTGTTGTGCGAATTCGCGCAACTCAACGGCGCCGAGCGTTCGCTGCTGGCGGTTTTGCCCACCGTGCAGGCTAGCGGTTTTGAAGTATCTGTGTCCGCTCCGCCCCAGGGTCAACTTGCCGATGCGTTGCTGCGCCTGGGGATTGAACAACATTCGTGGGACCCGCGGAACGAATCGCCAGACGCCACCCTGTCGTCGCGCCGCGCCGCGTTCGACGCGCTGCTTGTGAGCGTTCAGCCGCACCTGGTGCATGCCAACAGCCTGGCGATGGGTAGGTTGTCGGGGCCGGTCGTGGCACGGCGACAGATTCCCAGTGTCGCCCACCTGCGCGACATCATG
>CAYSXM010000777.1:0-2624 GCA_964434905.1 uncultured Pirellulales bacterium
TAGAAGGCTCATGAATCATTCGGGCTTAGGGACCTTCTCGGTCTTGAAGTTGCACGGCGGTGGGCGGCAGGTTGTAAACCGCCTTGGGAAAATGCTGCACCAGGTAGTGCACGACCGCGGAGACCTTGACCAGACCCACGGGCCGCCCAGTGTCGTCGATAACCGGCAAACGGCGGTAGCCGCCGTCGCTCATCTTGCGGATCGCGGCACCAATCGTTTCGTGGGGGCGGACGGTCATCGGACACGAAGTCATTACTTCGCCGATGGGGGTTTCCAAGCCGCCACGCGCCGCCATGAATCGTACGGCATCGCGCTCGGTGAAAATTCCCACCAGGGCACCGTCGCGGCAAACCAGGCAGGTGCCAGTGTTTTCATCGGCCAGCGCGGTCAACACGTCGCGCACGCTGGTGGCCGGGTCGACGCACAAGGGCGCCCGCGCGCCCAACTGGGCGACCGTTTCACTGTTGAGATTGAGCTCGACGTCCACGTTGGCTCTGCACCTAATGCAATCCCGGTGCGGGTTGCACAAACCCACGCGCCGCTTGGACCCTGCGGCCGGTTCCTGTTGTGTTAGGACCAGCCACTGGCCAAGTCGACCGCGAGCGAAATCCGTCGCCAGCCGAGTTTCGTTTCACCAGGCCCGCGACGCACGGTAGGCAGCGACCACGCCACGGCAGGTCCGCGGGCCCGCACAATACGAGCCCTACGGCATCCGCGCGGCCGCTTCGTTGCGACCCACTTAGCGAACAGTAGCGATTGCCACTAGGGGCAGCAAGGTCGATACCGCCGTCAAAGTTTACGCAACTTCACCCGGGGAGGGTGCTCCCAAAAATCTACCGCGCGCCGGCATCTGGTGATACGTCGCGAACCGGATTTCGCCCGTTAATTTTGCGAAATCTCCAATGGGGGCCCTCGCGTGCGCCCCGCTGGCTGCGGCCAGGCTCCTCGCCGAGACAGCCCGGAGTGGAGCCGTCTGGGCCAGCAAACTGCAGCTCGGACACACCTGGTACCGGGCAGCCGGGGGCCGACCCAAACACGGCCCGTGGCGAGCGACGCCGAAGGCGAGCAAACGCCGAGAAGCCCCCCAGAACGAGCGGTGTTCAACCGCCCGGCACAACGGCGAGCGCGGTGAAGGTCAGGCGAACAGGCCAGGCGGAATGGTAGGGCCAATCCTGGCGGGTCGCGTTCTTCCCAACTTGCCCTGGCATGCTGGGCTAGTGGCAACGCCGAGCCTGCACAGGGCACATGACAAGATCGGGGTCAGGGCTGCTGCGCTGTACCGGCGGCAATCTCGGCCCGGGTGATGATCTCTGGCACTGCCAGGGCCGGGTCGGTTTGAATTCGGATCGTGCCGGTCAGGGCGCCCGGCTGCGCGCCGGCCTGTAGTACCACGGGAACCACGTGCACGGCCTTGACCTCTTGGCTGGGCTCGAAGCGATAGCCCACCGCATCGCATTCGACCGAGGTGATTCGGAATGGCGCCTTGCCACGCACCACCAGTTTCTTGGTCACGCTTTGGCCCGGTTCCAGCACGCCCATCACCAACGGCGAGGGATTCACGCTAATTTCCGCGGCCACATGTCCGTTGATTTCGACGGGCAATTCCGGAGACCGGCTATCGTTGGTAACCAGCGTCAGGTGATTGCGAAAATAGCCTGGCGGGGTGTCGCCGATCAATTGCACGTGCAGTTCGTAACGCACATCACCACTGGTGCGAGAGACCTCGCGGAATTCGGCACGCACATGCGGCGAGGGCGACTTGACGTCGACAACCTTCCAGTCGTTCCGACCGGCGTAGGCCACCTGCACCACTTGTTCCGGGGTGGCATGCGCGTCGACGGTGCCAAATTCAATCGCGGGGGGATCGAGCACCACGTCGCTGCGCACATAGCCGCGAATTTGGACTTGGGTTTCGGCGTGGAACGGTTTGTCGAACGTGATCGTCAGCGTGGCACTGCGCTGGCCCAAAAAATCGCGCGTGTTGAACGTGGCCACCAACTCGCTGGTTTCCCAGGTCTTGACCGTCTTGACCGTCACCTCGGGTGTCGTGCAGCCGCAGCTCGAGCGCACGCCCGTGACGTGAACGTCTTCTTCGTAGCAGTTGGTAATCAAGAAGCGATGTTCGACCTTGGAACCGCGGGCGACCGCGCCGAAATCGTGGTCCAGCGAATCGAACATCTTGCGGGCCCAGTCTTGGCCGGGGGCCGCGGAAACCATGAGCAACCACAAGGTGCAACTGAACACCACACGCCCGAGCATCTTGTCCGCCTCCGCGCAGGGTGCTATTGCCGCCCCACGGTCGTCTGAGAGTGCACCACGAAAGGTCCAGCCCCAGTCCCTGGGCGACAGTCGCGAGAGGCCGCCGTGGTCCCCCGGTCTCCATCTTATCGCGATTCGCCGAAAAGGTGACCGCGACAAGTCAGGCCCGGCGATCCGGCGGCCTGGTCGACAATTTGCGTAAACGAGGGCAACCTTGGCGATTGCCTACCAGGCTGAGCGTTGGCCCCTGCTGGAGTGTTACTCGGATTTCCCATTTCTCGACTTCGACAGTGGTCCCACTGAAGCCCGAAACCAAACCCCAAATTTCTCGCCTCACATACCGAAATCCCAACCAGATAAATACA
>CAYSXM010000778.1:0-2624 GCA_964434905.1 uncultured Pirellulales bacterium
CGATCCGATTACGCCGGAAACACCTTCCGGTGACAAGACTACCTCGGCCTCCGCCGCGGCCGAAACTTCGGCTGGCGCGCCGCCTGTCCCACCCGAAAACATCGCCCCGCACGCCGCGCCGCCGGACACCCTACTCGAAAGCTCCCAGCCAGCAAGCTCCACGCGGGAAGAAGCCACCACTCCGGTCACTCCCACGGCACCCCCAAGCACTCCCGCGTCTCCCGAAGAAACCACCTCGCCCGCGCCGCGGCGCTGATGTGTGTCGATCCATGCGTTGCGCGCGGGCACACGGGCGGGCGACCCAAACCGTTTGACAACCCGCACGGCCACCTGCTAGGTTGCCGTGCGTTCGAGCGTGCGTTGGTGTGCGGCCCTTCATTGGAAGTGCCGCGAAACAGGGAACACCGGTGAGAAACCGGGACGGCCCCGCCGCTGTAATCGAGCGCTTCACGGCTACCCAATTCAGGCCATTGTTCGTCGCCGGTGCAGGCTGCCCCTTCCAGGGCTGCCAGTCGCCACGCCGAATGAGAAGGCAGGGTGGTGCGGAGCTCGAGAGTCAGAAGACCTACCAACGCGTTTCCGTGCTCGCCGCGAGGGACGGCTAGCCATCGGTCTTCGCCTGAGTACCCCAGGGGGGTGACCGGGCGAGGGAGTACGCCAATCGCGTTGCCTCGGTCTTAGCTTGGCCTGTTCGCCCCACCCGGCAATTCCGCGCGCCTCGACAACTGAGCCGTGCGCCTGCCACCTGGGCGCAGACCACGGCATCGAGGCACGCTAGGGTTTGTCGAACGATGAACGCACTAGCCAGAGAGACTTCGCCAGCGCGGCGTGCGCGCGGTATCAGCCTAGTCGAATTGCTGATGGTGATTGCCTTGGTCGGCGTGCTGCTGGCCGTGCTGCTGCCGGCCGTGCAGGCCGCGCGCGAGGCAGCGCGCCGCACGAGTTGCCTGAACAACCTGCGGCAAATGGGCTTGGCGTTGCAGGCCTATCACGGCGCGCTTGGCAGCTTCCCGGTGGGCTGCCTGGAGTTTCGTGCACTGCCGAGCCAGACCGCGCGCCGACAACTTGCCTGGTCGGCATTGCTGCTCCCTTATTTGGAACAGACGGCGCTGGCCGGCCGGCTCGATTTTGGGCAGGCCTTCGATAGCCCCCGCAATGCCACGGCGGCCGCCACCGTGTTGCCCATTTATCTTTGCCCCAGTACGCCGCGGCAGAATCTCTTGGCCAACGGCCGTGGACCCTGCGACTACGGCGGGATGTTCGGCGAACGGATCACCGGCCCCAACAAGCCACCCAAGGGTGTAATGCTGTACGAGGCGGCGATCGCGCTGCGCCGCATCACCGATGGCGCCTCGCACACGATCGCCGTCGGAGAAGATTCTCGCTTTCAAGACGGCCAATGGATCAACGGCCGCAACGTGTTCGACCAGGCTTTCGGAGTGAACCTCGCGCCGCCGTTCGAAAACGACATGCGGAGCGAACATCCACTAGGGGTCGACGTACTGCTGGCCGATGGCTCGGCGCGATTCCTGCACAATTCGCTCGAATTGCCCGTTCTGGCCGCACTCTGCACCCGTGCCGGCGGCGAAACACGGCACGAACCGTAGGCTGCGCCCGATCACGCTGCGTTCGTCGGCCAGCCTGCGCGGGCGTCGCACTCTTCCTTTCACTTCCTAGTTCGACCGCGAATCATCCCCCCCGAGAAACACCATGCACTGCGCTCCCCAGAGGTTGCAATTCGATTGGCCGTGGCGGTTGGTTGCCATGCTGGTCTGCCTGGTCTGCGCGGTCAGCCAGCCGGTCGCGGCCAGTTCCATCACGGTCGACTTCGAAGACCTGGCACTGCCGGGCCCCGAAAGCCACTACAACGGCGCCGATGCGGCGGGCGGTTTCACTAGCCGCGGCGCGACGTTCCTGAATACCTATACCGATTTCGGCTCCTTCGCCGTGTGGTCGGGCTTTGCCTATTCCAACGAAACGAATATCACCTCCGCCGGCTTCTTAAACCAATACAGCGCCTACGATCTAGTCGACCGGGGCGGCGACCTGTCACCCAAATACGCCACGGGCTACATCTCGGCGTTCGATCCCGCGCCGCGCGTCTCGCTCCCCGACGGAACCCAACCCCGCTCGGTTCGCATCGCCAATTCCACGTTTGCCGCGCTGTCGATGTTACACGGCGATGGTTTTTCCAAGCAGTTCGGCGGACCCACCGGAACCGATCCCGACTTCCTGTTGTTGTCGATCGTGGGACGCAATGCCGCCGACGTCGTGGTGGGGGAAGTACCCTTCTACCTGGCCGACTACCGCGCGCCCGGGTCCGCGGACGATTACTTGATTGGTGCCTGGACCACCGTCGATCTGGCCCCCTTGGCCGCGGCGAGCACGCTATCCTTTGCCATCAGTTCGTCCGACGTCGACCCCATTCTCGGCATCAATACGCCGACCTATTTCGCGCTCGATAACCTCGTGCTCGACCTCGTGGAGCCCTCCCTGGTCGGCGACGCCAACCACGACTGTGCGGTCGGTGCGGCCGACTATGCACTGTGGGCGGCACAATTCGGACAAAGTGGCCAAGACCTCTCGGCCGATTTCGATCACAGCGGCGCGATCGGCGCCGGCGA
>CAYSXM010000779.1:0-2619 GCA_964434905.1 uncultured Pirellulales bacterium
GGAAACGCGGCAGCGCCCCATGCGGCGGCGCGCCAGCCGGCGCGCAGCGTGCGCCGTAGCAACAGGTACACGCCTGCGCCACCCAGCAAGGCGCGAGCAAGTTGCCCCCAGGCCAAGCCCGCGGGGCCGGGAAGCAAGACATCGATCGCGCGTAGCGGGGAGAACACGCCGGGTTGGTTGGCCGCCATCAGGGGCGAGCCCAGATAGGTGGCAGGGTTCCACAGTGGAAGTCGCCCGCGGCGTAATTCTTCTGCAACCTGGCGGCGCCAAACTTCGTGCTGTAGTACCAGGTCGCTGTGCGTGAAGTTGATCGATCGCGGCTTGTTTGTGGCGCGCGGCAGGGGTGACCAGAACCTGGGCAGAGACAGTAGATCGAGCGGCAACAGCACGCGCCGGCCTAGCAGGGCGGGGCCCAGCAGCCAAAGTTGGGGCGCCAGCACCAGCAGCGTGGTGAGCAGCAGCCGGCGGTGCCAGGCACGCGTCATTCGCGCGACTCGACATGGTCGGGCGGTTGGCTGGCCAATTGCAGTAAAGCCTCTTGCACCCGCGCACCCTGGATTTCGGACAGCAGCAGATAGCGATGCTGCCCATGGGGCTGCGCATTGAACTGTGTAATCTCCTGGTGGTCGATGGAAATTGTGCCCGGTTCCGACAGTGTGAAGTAGCCGCGGTCGGGGTACACCGCAAAGAGCACGCTGGTTAGGTCCCAGGTTTCGCGGTCGTAGGGCATGGTCTGATAGCGACGATATGCCTCGGCCAGTGGGTGATGCGGCACATAACCAAAATCGTGCTCAATGCTGGTGGCGGGAAACTTGACCGCCGAGCCGATTTCGAAACCGCTGACCACAATCGGCGTGGGCCATTGGGCGAATACTTGTCGAGCCGCAGGCAGGTCGACATAGACATTGTATTCGCGATGTCGACCCGAGGCGCTGAACATGCCTGCCATCATCGACAATAAACGTACCTTGCGGGCCACTAGTTCGCGGCCGGCAAGCGGGCTGTGCTGATCGGCGGATGAAGCGAGTAGGCCGGCCAGATTGGTCGAGAACCCGACCACGATCAGCACGACGCTGCCGTCGGGCTGGTTGGCCAGCGTGCGCCGTAGCAGGTCCACGGCCGTGGGCGCCGGTTGGGCCGGAGTTGCCTGGCGAGGATATCGCAGTTGCCCGGCGTCGGACGCCTCGACCACCGGGCGCAGATACGTTCCGTCGTCGGGCGTGGCTCCGCCGCGCACGCTGGCGACGGGAATCTTGCCGCGACCATAGAAGTGATTGACCAGATCGACAAACGGTGCACAAAGCGCATTGTCCTTGGAAATGGTGACCGCCAGCAGTCGGCAGGCACCACGGCTTTGCAAGGCGTGGATTACGCCGAGCGCCAGCGCGTCGTCGATGTCGTTCCCAATGTCGGTGTCGAAGATCACTGTGACCGGTTCGCCGGCACACGCGGCGTGTCTGGGGCCGAATGCCGCTGGCAGGGAGACGACCAGCAGCAAGCACCGCAGGAGGGGGTGAGCGCGGCCAGGTTGGCGAATTGAAAGCTTCATGGTCAGGCGGTCTCGGGCACAGAGAGGTTCAATCGTTGGATCATGATTTCACGAATTTTGAATTTCTGGATTTTTCCAGTCACGGTTTGAGGAAAACCATCGACGAACTCGACGTACCTAGGGACTTTGTAGTGGGCTAGCTTGGCACGGCAAAACGCACGCAAGTCTTCGGCCGAGCAGCTTTGGTCCGCCTTGAGTTTGATCCAGCAGCAAAGCTCTTCGACATATTTCGGGTCGGGCACTCCGACCACGGCGGCCTGTTCAACGGCAGGGTGGCTGAAGAGGAATTCCTCGATTTCGCGGGGATAGATATTCTCGCCCCCGCGGATGACCATGTCTTTAATGCGCCCCGTAATACGGAAGACGCCTCCCGGATGACGCACCGCCAGATCGCCGGTATGCAGCCAGCCGGCGGAATCGATGGCCAGAGCCGTGGCCTCGGGGTTCTTGTAGTAGCGGAGCATCACGCAGTGTCCGCGGGCACACAATTCGCCTTGAGCGCCGTCTTCGACCGGTTGGCCAGAGCTGGGGTCGACAATCTGAACCTCTAACCCAGGCAGCGGTCGGCCGACGGTCTCAACGCGTAGCTCGAGGGGGTCGTCGGTCGAGGTCTGCGTGATGACAGGAGAGGCTTCGGTCTGGCCATAGGCGATGGTCAACTCGCGCGTGCCCATCTGATCGATGACCTGCCGCATGACCTCGATGGGGCAGGGGCTGCCCGACATGATTCCGGTGCGCAGCGAAGTGAGATCCCGACCGGGAAACGATGGATCTTGAAGTTGGGCGATGTACATGGTGGGGACGCCGTAGATCACCGTGGCACGCTCGTGCTCGATGGCGTCGAGCGTGGCCGCCGGCGCGAACGATTCGGCAGGGATCACCAAGGTAGCGCCATGAACCAGGGCACACAGGTTGCCTAGCACGCAGCCGAAGCAGTGATAGAACGGAACCGGCACGCACATTCGGTCTTCGGCCGAAAGATTCTGGCACTTCCCGACATAGTAGGCATTGAGTAGCAGGCTGCGATGGGCCAGCATGGCCGCCTTGGGAAAGCCGGTGGTGCCCGAGGT